>NZ_JBDJKU010000023.1:0-60324 GCF_039673015.1 Stenotrophomonas sp. TWI1409 | reverse complement strand
TTTTTTGTTGTGGGTTCTAAGTGCGTGGGCCCCCCCCCCCCCCCCCCACTACCGTGTTTCGATCGCCGGCGGCTCGCCATAGAACCGCCGCAGCTGCGCGGCCACCTCCGGCAACGCCTGCTGCAGCAGATCCGGCGCGGAGAAGTGGTACTCGCTGGTTACCGCGAAGAACTCTTCCGGTGCCTCGGCTGCATACGGATCAATCAGCGTTTCCTCGCCCGCATCCACCTGCGCGCAGAACGCGTCGTAAGCCTGCTGGAACGTGGCCGCCCATTCGCGCTGCCATGCGCGCGGCAGCGGCGGCGTGCCGTCCATCGCACCATCCAGTGCATCCAGCTTGTGCACCATCTCGTGCACCGCCACGCAGTAGCCCTCGTGCGGCGCCGCCAGGTCGGCCTGCACATCGGCCCAGGACAGGATCAACGGACCGCTGTCCCACGATTCGCCAATCAGTTCGTCATCCCACTCGTGCAGCACGCCGGCCGCATCCATGTGGCTGCGGTGCACGCGGAACGCATCCGGGTAGACGATCAGCTGCGACCAGCCTTCCAGTCCTACCTCGCCGAATTCCAGCAGCGGCAGGCAGCACAGCGCGGCCAGCAGCACACCATCGCCGGCCTGCAATTGCAGGTCACCAATCGGGGTAATGGTCTTCTCATGCAGGAAGCGCGTGGTCAGCACACGCAGGCGTGCGCGGCGTTCGTCGTCCAGTCCGTGCAGCCAGGCTGCGCGGCGGCAGGCGTCATCCCAAAGTGCATCGTCGATCGGCCGCGGCGCAGGCCGCAGCCACTGCAGCAACGACTTGATCAGCGGAACATTCCCGGCAGGTAGCTGTGCCACTTCGGCGCGCGGATGCGCGGCAGCATGTCGTCGTCGCTGCCACCGCCACCGGTGGTGGTGCTGGCCGCCGGGCGTACCGGTGCCGCCTTGGTGCTGGCGGCCGATGCGCTGGCGGTGGGCGCGCGCTGCGAGGCGGCATCGCCATTGGAGGACACGCAGGCCCCACGGCTGTCGTCCAGCGCTGCCGTCGCAGACGCCGCGAAGGGCATCAGCAGCAGGATCAGGCAATGGGCGTAACGGCGCATTGACGACATCCACGTTAAGGGAGGGTGAGTTCCCGATTCTAGCCCGAACCCGGCGCCCCGTTGGAAGCCCCCGCGAAACCCAACGTGGCGGGCGTCGCTGGCGGCTTTCCCGCATAATTCCTTCCTGACTTCGTGGAAGCTGCCGTGGACGATCGCCAATTGCTGGCCAAACTCGCTGCCGGTCGCCTGTCCGGCGACGCCCTGGCCCGTGAGCTGGGCCAGACCCGGGCGGCCATTTGGAAGCGTATTCAAGGACTTAGGGCCGCCGGTGTGGACATCGAGGGCCGTGCTGGCGAAGGCTATGGCCTGACCCGCCCGGTCGACCTGCTGGACCCGGACGCGATCCGCGCCGGCTTGCCTGCCGACGTCCAGACCCTGCTGCACGACCTGCAGGTGGCCTGGACGGTGGACTCGACCAACGCCGAATTGCTGCGTTGCAGCGCGCCCCAGCGCGGGGTGAGCGTTCTGCTGGCCGAACGCCAGACCGGCGGCCGTGGCCGTCGCGGCCGTGCCTGGGCCTCGCCGCTGGCCGCGCATATCTACCTGTCGGTGCTGCGCCTGTACTCCGGTGGCCTCGGCCGCTTGGCCGGGCTGAGCCTGGTGGCCGGTATCGCCGTGGCCGAAGCGCTGCACGATCTGGGCTACACCCAGGCGCAGCTGAAGTGGCCGAATGACCTGATCGTCGATGGCAAGCGCAAGCTGGTCGGCCTGCTCGCAGAAGGTGGTGGCGAATACGCCGGCCCGGCACGCGCGGTGATCGGCATCGGCATCAACACACACATGCCGCCGTCGTTCGCCGAACAGATCACCCAGCCGTGGGTGGACCTGGACACGCTGGCCGGTAAGCCGGTGGACCGCAACGTGGTCGTTGCTGCCGTGCTGACGCGCCTGCTGCCGGCGCTGGAAGAATTCGATCGCGAAGGTCTGGCGCCATTCCTGCCGCGCTACGCCGCGTTCGACATGCTGGCCGGCCGCGAAGTGCGCGTGGAACTGGACGGGCAGTGGCAGCACGGCACCGCACTTGGCTTGGCTGACGACGGCGCGCTGCGCGTGCGCATCGATGGCCAGGAACGCCTGCTGCACGCCGGCGAAGTCAGCGTGAGGGCGGCATGAGCGATTGGTTGTTCGACCTCGGCAACTCGCGCTTCAAGTTCGCGCCGTTGCAGGGGGACCGCGCCGGCGACGTACAGGCCTGGGCGCACGGCGCCGAAGGCATGGCCGGACAGCCGCCGCACAGCCTGCCCAGCGGCACCACCGCGTTCGTGGCCAGCGTGGCCGCACCGTCGCTGACCAGCGCCATGCTGGACCAGCTGCAGCGCCGCTTCGAACACGTGCATGTGGTGCGCACCAGCGCCGAATGTGCCGGCGTGCGCATTGCCTATGCCAAACCGGAAAAGTTCGGCGTCGACCGCTTCCTGGCCCTGCTGGCCGCAGCCAAGGCGCAGCGCCCGGTGCTGGTGGTCGGCGTGGGCACCGCACTGACGATTGATCTGCTCGACGCCAATGGCCAGCATCACGGCGGGCGCATTTCCGCATCGCCCACCACCATGCGTGAAGCGCTGCACGCGCGTGCCGTGCAGTTGCCGGCCACCGGGGGTGACTACAGCGAGTTCGCCAACGACACCGCCGATGCGCTGGCCTCCGGCTGCGATGGCGCCGCCGTGGCGCTGATCGAACGCAGCGCGCAGCAGGCGCATGCGCTGCTGGGCGTGGCACCGTCGCTGCTGGTGCACGGTGGCGGCGCACCGGCGCTGATGCCGTTGCTGCCCGGCGCCGACTACCACCCCTCGCTGGTGCTGGATGGCCTCGCCCGCTGGGCGGTGCACCAGCCCGCAGGCTAGTATCCGCGCATGCTGACCCGTGCCCTGATCGTCGTACTGGCCATCCTCAATCTTGGCGTCGCCTGCTGGTGGCTGCTGCGCGATGCACCGCAACCGCCCGCGCCGCCGCCGCAACCGGCTGGCGTAGCCGAGCTGCGGTGGGTGCCCGGTGGCGTGGATGCCGCTGCGGCCGCCGAGGCCACTGCCGCCGCCCCGACCGCGCCGCTGGTGGAACGCGAACCGGCGGAGAAGACCGCTGTGGCTGCCACGCCTGCACCAGCTACGCCGGCCCAGCCGGAGGTCGCCAAGCCGCAGGTGGCTGAGGCTACGCCGGTTGCTGCCGCTGCCAAGCCGGTAACGCCGCCTGCACCGGCCCCGGCGCCGGAGAAGCCCGCAACTCCGCCTGCGGCCGCTGAGCCGCCGCGCTGTGTCGCGCTCGGTCCGTTCGCCGACCGCGCTGCTGCGAGCAGTGCGCAAGGCAAGGCCGGCAACGTCATCAGTCAGGTGCGCCTGCGCGAACAGCCTGCTGCCAGCGGCAGCGCACGTTTCCGGGTGATGCTGCCGGCCGCCGCCAGCCGCGAAGAAGCCCAGGCCACGGTGAAGCGTATCGTCGCCGCCGGCCTGAGCGACTACTACATCATCAGCCAGGGCGAGGACATCAACGCCGTGGCGCTGGGCCAGTACCGCAACCGTGAAGGCGCCGAGCGCCGCATGGCGGCGGTGCAGGCCGCCGGCTTCCAGCCGCGCCTGATCGCCAGCGGCGACGCCGGCCAATGGTGGCTGGAAGGGCAGCTGGCGGCGGGCGCGCAGCTGGCCCAGGCCCAGCAGCGCAGCGGGGCGGCACAGAGCCGGTCGCTGGAATGCACACGGTTGCGCTAGAATCCCCGGACCGAGGCGCTGCCGCCGGTGCACCACCCATGCCGCTTTAGCTCAGTTGGTAGAGCAACTGTCTTGTAAACAGTAGGTCATCCGTTCGATTCGGATAAGCGGCACCATCTTCGATCCCTTGGCATCCGCACATGTCCACGGGGAACAATCAACCCGCTGCAATGGCGGGTTTTTTTGTGATTTTTTGTCCCCGGTTGTCCATGAGCATCCGCCTGCGTGGGGGGCAATTGGGGCGCACATACGGTAGTTGTAAGCTGAGTTTTATCTGTTGTTGAGCGCTGTTGAGGCAAGGAATGCAAAAAGATTGAAGTGCTCTGTCTCACTCCATTCTTCCGACTCGTGGTCCCATAAAAATACTTCAGAGGAGCATTTTTCTTCTGTCGACCGAAATCCGTAGTAATCGCCTGATCCGTTTTCAGAAAATATTATGTAGTTCTTTCGAATGGCTTGATTTGTTAGATTTTTCTTTTCCAATGGAAAGGCGCTACTAAAGCTAGGCGAGTAAACAATCCCGAAAGCAAAGTACCCGCTGCCATACTTGGTTGTGAACTGTTTGTATTCATCCGGCAATTGTGCGCCGATATTCGCCTCCAGCTGAGAAATTTCTTCTCTGCTGCTGGGTGAATCACTCTCCAATTGAAACCAGATAGGGTTCGTGCGCATTTTATTGGCAACAAGATTAGAGAATTCTTGAAAATTCATTTGTATCCCTCGGTTGTCTTGGATCGGCCTAGCGCCGTTGATCCTGTATCTTGTTCTCGCGCGCGGTAAAGCCAGTGCAGGTTTTTCTTGATTCACCCCCTGTAGGGCTAGGCAAATACAGCTTGCTGTTTAACCCTCCCGCCAGTTTGATCGAATCCGCCGTCTGGTGCCGCCCGGTACTGGCTGCAGTGGCGATGCAGCTCATAACGCAGCGCGCTTTGAGCTTCCCCAGCGGTGCGCTCTGGGTGCTAGTGCGTCGTGGCTGTGCGATAGTCAAGGGAGGTGCAATGTGCCTCGGTGCTCCATCACTGGAGAGGAGAATGCTGGCAAGCCCAGTTCCACCTGCCGTTCCTCGCCAGCGTTCACCCTTGTGCGGTCCGAGTCCAGTGCTCCTTGGAGCTCCAGCGCATACTCGGATCAGGCATCTGACGTCGACTAACGAATGGATGACGATCCAGGTAAGATCGATCTGCCTGATGGTCAGGTCATCAGCCGGAATGGCATCACCTGGCGGTTGATTCTGCGTAACCAAGATAAAGCGAAATGAAGGGGCAGGCTTGAGTCCGAGCAAGCTTCAGTTTAAATCGGCAGCCCTGACACACGTATCGGATTGCCCGTCGGGATTGAGCGATGCCTGTGGCGGCACACTGTTGGCTCGCTTTCTGCCAGAGGCGCTGGCGATCATCGTGCTGATAGCGACAAAGTCCGTCATAGGCAAGGCCGCAATCGCCTCCATCGCGTTCAGTATCTGTCTTTAGGTGCGGGGCAGGGCCAAGGAGCTCTGGTTGCAGCCATAGCGGGCGACTCGGCTCAACGACCAAGCCTGAGCGCCGTTGTGTCCCGGGCTAAGCATCCGGCGCACAACTCGGCCGCTTCTTCTGCACCAAGGTGCCGCATCAATTTCAAACTTGTTGCATTCCATTGGCGCCCGAGTGGCTCTAGAGTTGCTATTTGCAGCGGGCTTGTCTCAGTGATTCGGGACGTAGACGCAAGAACACGCTACACGGATCCACTCGAGACCCTGCTGCGCAAGCTGCGGTCCTTCGCGGAAGGTGATCCGTGACCGTCACCTTCTTCCATTCTCACCGGACCCGTCCCATTGCCCAAAGGTTCGCGACAAGCCGCGTCTCCATCTGGCGCGCTGGATTGGCTGCCCCGTCTATCGTCGCTGCGCAGCAATGCAGGTCGCGATGATCCCCACCGATCCCGACTGAACGCGCCTAGCACGATTCGGGAACACAGAGACCAAAGATCGCGATGAGCTGCATCGACGACATCGAACGTGAAGTCGACAAGATCGAACTCAATAACGCAAAAGGCCGGCCAGTCATCAGGCTTGGCCTGATTGCCACGCTCTACTTTCGATATGGCTACCACCCTGCGGTAAGAAAGAGGATAGCGGCCTGCTTCAGCGATTTCCATGCGGAGTTCGGTGACGTCCTTCGCGCGATCGTATACCGGCGTCGTGGTCGGTTGACGCCCGGGAAATTGCAGAGCGCGCTGGAGCGATTCAGCGCGGAAGGGGAAGGTCGTGAGCTAAACATCAACAGTGCGAGGTCGGTGCATGAAGCGGAATCGCATTGCCTGCAGGTGCTGACAGAGCGTGAAGTATGTGAGTCCGTCAGCCGCTCATACATCAAAATGACAATGCCTTGGCAGATGCTGAAGAGCCAGGATGATGTTGACCGCTTTCAGGCATGGGTGATGCGACTAGCCGACCGCGTCGATGCTGAGCATGGCTATGCCGGTCTGTCTCCTGTGCTGCCTTACGACTTCGACAGTTGTTCACACCTGGAGTATGCGATCGCGCGGACGTATCCGGGCCTGGAGGCCGATACGCACGCCTATGCAGCTTCGCTCAAGCTGGCCGGCTTCATCAAAGGGATCAACTGGCTCACCCTCGTGAGTCGCCCTCTGCTGGAGAGGTTGGGCGGATTGGATCTGGTTCGAACCGATCTTTCGTCGCACGAAGGCATCCAATGCCTGGAGTATGCCGGTGGATTGGCGATCAGGGCGGGTGCGCGGCCCGAGCTTGGCTCAGAGACTGAGCCGCCTGTGAGATATGTAACTGTCAATCGGGTGATGAGGCCATTGCGCTCGCCGGACCAAGACGAACTGCAATCCTACTCTTTCGATGGCGAGGACCGTGACAAGGACCCATCAAGTCGCTGGTACGCAAGGTTTGACCAGAACTGATGCGGGAAGCGCCCACCATTGATTCGGTGGGATAGTTAGTCTCGAGACCTGCGCGCCGACGCACCCTGCAAAAAGGTAGGCGGCGCCGTTCTTTCTCGATACGGGTGCAACGCTGGTAGCTTCGCATCGCATCTTCTCACCCTGTGACTTGGAGCTGGGTGATCCTCGTTTGCAGCTCTCATTGGATGCTGCCCGCGATCCACTAGAAGCATTTTCGCTTGTTCCTCTGGGTAAAGTCGAAGTTGATAGGTAACAATTCAGATGATGCAGGTAGCCACAAGTCTAGGGGGGCTGCAGGAGGCGTCTTGATTTGCCTGGTTGCGTTGTTTTTATTGCTGTTTGCCAGCTGGCTGATGGTGCGGCAGATGGCTTCCGATGCCGGGAAAGAGCTGCGCAGTGCCGACAGCCAGAATGGCAGCTGCGTGCTCAAGACCTATACGCGGCGCTACAGTGCCGCCGGACTCGGAGGGCGCATCGCATCGCTGTTCGGCAGCAGCTACTACTACAGGGTGTACAGCCGCGACGGGCGATTGCTGGCCACCTCGGAGTGGACACTGTGGGAGCGCGAGTTTGGGGATATGGATGCTCACTGGATCAATCGAACTGCGATGTACCCCGGCCAAGACGGCTGGGCGGGTTGGAGGTTGCCGCAATGCGACTGATAAGAACGCAGGGTATTGCGTGTTTGTGTGAGGTGATCAGAGCGAGTAAACGCTGATCCCGGTAACGCGTTCTCGCTTCCGTTCTTGCCAAGTTCTCCAGTCTGGCGTGCGGCCAGCGACCTGAATTTTCCTGCGGGCTGCTGTTGCGGTGGAATTGCCCACCAAGCTTCTGAGGAGCGTAGCTTTTAGGCTGCGGCCAGTAGCGTAGGTAGTTAACTTGTCTGCTGGCTAGAGGCGGCAAGGGTGTGCAGCAGCGCGATATCGAGAGGGCCAGGAGATTGCGCATGCCCTGTGAGTATCAAATTAGCTGTAGGTGAAACGACTCAATACCGAAGTACTGGAGCTGTCCCATCATGGCCATCAAGAAGAAGATAGAACTCAAAGCATTTGATGTGGCCGAGCACCTTCAGACACCGGAGGAGATGGCGGCCTATCTCGATGCCTGCATCGAAGAAAGCGATGGCGATTCTGCGTTCATTGCCAAGGCGCTCGGCGACATCGCGCGCGCTCAAGGGATGAGCAAGGTCGCACGAGCGGCGGGCCTCTCGCGTGAGAGTCTGTATCGCGCACTGTCGGGCGAGCGCAGCCCTGATTTCGCGACCATCCTCAAAGTCACCCGTGCCTTGGGTGTTCGCCTGCATGCCAGCGCAGCATAAGCACATGCGCCGAACTTGATGCGTCGGCGCGCCGCCGGTCGCAAAGGTGGTGGAACGAACATGAAAAACCGCCTTTCGGCGGTTTTTCGTCCCGAGCCGGTGAGTCAATTCAATGACGCAGCAAAGGAGGAGTCGTTGGGCCATTCTGGTTCGAAGCAGCTCGTGTGTCACGCGGCGCATCGATGCATTGCTTGTCAACCGTTGCCAGCTCAAGACGTCAGGCGCGAACAGGCTCAATCAAACCGGATGATGCGGATCAACCCCTTGGTCGACGATCCATCTCCGAAGGCGGCCAACGTGCCACAGGGGAATACCTCTTTCGCACCGTCATGGTTGATGAATGAGATCGCGCAGTGTGCCCGCGTGCCAGGCGTGATCCGGGTGATGGCACGGTCATTCAGCACGAAGCTCTACCACATGAGTTCGGGGCTTATCGAAAGCGCCAGGGGGCGCGCGGTGGAGTCGATCATCTCTGCAACAGCGCCGCCGCGCGAATCTACTTCGTCCAGCTGCAGCTCAACGAGAACAGGTTTCAGGTTTGGATAGGGTGTGCTCATCCCAGGAGCGGGTCTGCCTGATTCGATAGCCGGGGTAGTGACGCGCTGAACCTGTACGTTGGGGATCCCACTGTTCTGTATTGCGGCCAAGCGGTATTGATGAAGGGCGACATCGCAATCTTCCATGAAGGACGGTCGGGTCCGCGCGGCATCATGCCATGTGATCGCCCTGCTGCACCGCCGCGAGTGGTGTCACACAGCTCTGGCTAGACTGTGCTTCTTTTTCCCCACCGCAGGAGGCACCCATGGCCCATCCCATTTCCGTATCCCTGATTGGCGTTCCCACCGATGTGGGTGCGGGCCATCGTGGTGCCCGGCTGGGGCCGGAAGCACTGCGCGTGGCGGGCCTGCCGGAGGCGCTGGAGGCGCGCGGCGTGGACGTGCGCGACCTGGGCAACCTGGATGGCCCGCGCAACCCGTGGACCGCGCCGGTGGAAGGCTACCGCCATCTGGATGAAGTGGTGGCGTGGAACCATGCGCTGATGGAAGCCAGCTACGCCGAACTGCAGGCCGGCCGCATGCCGATCATGCTCGGTGGCGACCATTGCCTGGGCATTGGTTCGATCACTGCGGTGGCGCGCTGGTGCCGCGAACAGGGCAAGACCCTGCGCGTGCTGTGGCTGGATGCCCATTCGGATTTCAACACCAGCGACGTGACCCCCTCGGGCAACATCCATGGCATGCCGGTGGCGTGCCTGTGTGGCCTCGGCCCGGATGCGTTGACCCGCCTCGGCGGCACCGTGCCGGCGATCACCCCGGCGCAGATGCACCAGATCGGCATCCGCTCGGTGGACCCGGAAGAGAAGCGCCTGATCAAGACCCACAAGGTGGATGTCTATGACATGCGCTACATCGACGAGAACGGCATGAAGCGCACCGTGGAAGCAGCGCTGGCCGGCATCGACGAGAACACCCATCTGCATGTCAGCTTCGATGTCGACTTCCTCGATCCCAGCATCGCGCCGGGCGTGGGCACCACGGTGCCGGGCGGGGTCAATTACCGCGAGGCGCAGCTGGTGATGGAGATGATCGCCGACACCGGGCGCATGGGTTCGCTGGACATCGTCGAGCTCAATCCCTTGCTGGACAAGCAGAATGCCACCGCCGAACTGGCCGTGGACCTGGTCGAAAGCCTGTTCGGCAAGTCCACCCTGATGCGCGATTGACAGCTCCGCCTGAACGGATCTGTGATCCGTTCACACCCGCTCCACGCCACTGCCGCCAGATTGCACTTCACGCGGCGGTGGTGGGCGTTGGCCTTCTCCCGCCGAGCGAAACAATCCCATCCGCGAATGAAGCGGTGTAGCGGCAAACCCAAGGAGAAGCCCATGAAGCGCGTAGTTGCCCTGATGCTGTTGTCGATGTTCTCGGTGGCCCTGCTGGCCGGCTGCAACACCATTGCCGGTGCCGGCAAGGACGTGCAGAAGGCGGGCGAGAAGGTCGAGGACACCGCGAAGGGCCGTTGAGCCCTGCACGGAACGGAAAGAGAAAAGGCCGGGGATTTCCCCGGCCTTTTTTTGCGCGTGCCTTTCGCTGCGTGCTGTCGAAGCGGAGTGAACCATTCAAGCAGGTGAGCATCTATTTCATTGCCGGTTGACCGGTATTCAACAGCCGCTGCGCGAAGCTGGAGCCACGGTAAGAACGCCGTTGCAACCAAGGACTCCCAGCAATGAACAAAGACATCATTTCCGGCAAGTGGTCGCAGCTGAAGGGCAAGGCCCAGGCCAAGTGGGGCGATCTGACCAACGACGACTTCGATGTGGCCGAAGGCAATGCCGAGTATCTGGCCGGTCGCCTGCAGGAACGTTATGGCTGGGCCAAGGACCGCGCGGAGAAGGAAGTGCGTGAGTTCCAGGACGCCGTGAGCAAGGACTACCCGGACTACAAGTAAGCACTTCGGTTTCCCCCACAACACAACGCCCGCACCGAGAGGTTGCGGGCGTTGTGTTGTCTGGGCGGTACGATCAGCGCGCCGGCGGGTCCGGCACGTAGCGGTTCGGGAACGCCTGCGGCTCGCGCGGCAGGCGCGAGGGCGAATCCACCAGGATGCCGCGTGCGCGCAGGTTGCGGGCGCTGTCGTAACGCAGCTGCAGTACCTGTGCGGGGCTGCGGCTGGCGCGTTCGAAGTCGGTATCGCGCACCGAAGACTGCTCGCGTGCACCGTGGCCGGTGCCCAGCGCTGGCGCCTGCGACTTGTTGGCGTAGCCCTCGATGCGGCTGCTGCTGGCGCTGGCATCGGCCGACGCTTCCGCCGCCGGGGCTGGCAGCGGCAGGCCACGGCGCAGGATCGGATCCGGACGCCAGCGGCGCGCTTCCTCGAACACCGCCACGCCCACCACGCCGATGTTGTCCGGACGGCCGGTGCGGCTGGCGTAGCTGCCGCTGGGGCTGCTGAACACGAACTGCGCCACTTCGTCCTGGCTCTTGCGCCAGCCGGTGATGTCGGCGCGCTGGCCGGGGTTGAGCACGTAGCCGGTCTGCGAGGGATCGGCATCTTCGCCGGAGATGGCGTTGACGCCGTCCACCGACAGCACCACCAGCACCCGGCGCGGGCTGTCGTTGTACAGGCGCACGGCGTAGCGGTGGCCGCGCTCGCCGGCCACCCAGCGCTGGCCCTCGGCGGGGTAGCTGCGCAGTTCGGTGCCGCGGTCGCGGTCGACCAGGGCCATGCGCACGGGGCCGCCCTCGTACACCGGCGGCGGCATCGGGGCCGGGCGGAAGCCGGCCAGGGGCAGGATCAGCAGCAGGGGCAGCAGGCGTTTCATCGGGCGTCTCCAGCGGGGTTGCGTGAATGAACGCGCCGCAGGCCCTGACGGGGTTGGTGGCGTGCAAGGTAAACTGGCCCCGTTCATCGAAGGTTACCCCACGCAGTCATGACGACCCGAGTCCTTACCGGCATCACCCCCTCCGGCACGCCCCACCTGGGCAACTACGTTGGCGCCATCCGTCCGGCCATTGCGGCCAGCCGCGCGCCGGGGATCGAGAGCTTCTTCTTCCTGGCCGACCTGCACAGCCTGATCAAGTCGCAGGACCCGCAGCGCACCCAGCGCGCGACCCTGGAGATCGCGGCCAGCTGGCTGGCCTGCGGGCTGGACCCGGAACACGTGTGGTTCTACCGCCAGAGCGACATCCGCGAGACCACCGAGCTGATGTGGTTCCTGACCGCCATCGCCAGCAAGGGCATCCTCAACCGCGCGCATGCCTACAAGGCGGCCGTGGACAAGAACCGTGAGGAAGGCGTGGACGAGGATGCAGGCGTCAGCGCCGGCCTGTTCATGTACCCGGTGTTGATGGCCGCCGACATCCTGATCTTCAAGGCCAACCAGGTGCCGGTGGGCCGCGACCAGATCCAGCACATCGAGATGGCGCGCGACTTCGCGCAGCGCTTCAACCACGTGTACGGCAAGGAGTACTTCCCGCTGCCGGACGTGGTGATCGACGAGCAGGTGGCGACGCTGGCGGGCCTGGATGGCCGCAAGATGAGCAAGAGCTACCACAACACCATTCCGCTGTTCGTGCCGCGCGAGGAGCTGAAGAAGCTGGTGTTCTCGATCCTGACCGACTCGCGCGCACCAGGCGAGCCGAAGGACACCGAGGGCTCGGCGCTGTTCCAGATGTACCAGGCGTTCGCCACCCCGGAACAGACCGCGGAATTCGCCAAGGCGTTCGCCGCCGGCATCAGCTGGGGTGATGCCAAGCAGCAGCTGTTCGAGCGCATCGACAGCGAGCTGTCGCCGCTGCGCGAGCGCTACAACGCGCTGATGGCCGAGCCGGAGAAGATCGAGGCGCTGCTCAAGCGCCGTGGCCAGCAGCTGCGCGAGCAGCTGGCGGCACCGCTGCTGGACGAGCTGCGCCATGCGGTCGGCCTGCGTGATCTGTCCAGCGCGGGTGATATCGCCAGCGAGGATGCCGGCGTGGCCCGCGTGGCACCGCCGCTGTTCAAGCAGTACCGCGAAAAGGATGGCCGCTTCTACTTCAAGCTGACCGCTGGTGACGGCACCTTGCTGATCCAGAGCGAAGGTTTCGATTCGCCGCGCGATGCGGGCCAGCTGATCGCGGTGATCAAGCAGGCCGAGCAGGGTGACCAGCTGCAGAGCGAGCTGTTCAAGCTGGAAGCGGAAGTGGATGTAGTGCTGGCCGCGCTGGCGGCGCTGCGAGCCGACTGATCGGTAGATGCCGACCTTGGTCGGCGCCGTTGAAGGGCGGATGCCGGCCAGCGGCCGGCACTACCCGTGAACGAAGGTCATGGCATGATGTCCGCGCGCCTCCGGCGCGATGACATGGAGTCTGCGATGGCCTGGTTGTCGCTGCTGCTGTTCCTGCCCTGGTTCCTGCTGCTGGGCAGCCTGTACTGGCTGTTCCCGCGCCAGCCGCGCACCGCGCGGCGGCGCCTGTTCGACAGCACCACCCTGGTGCTCGCATTCGCGCTGAGCATCGTGTCGATGCTGTGGGGCTACCGCATTGGCGTGGTGCAGCCGGGCGCCGGCCCGATCTGGCCGCAGGTGCTGGCGGTGCTGTACGCCTACGGCGCGTTCCTGGCGGTGCTGGTGTTGGCCCTGTTGCTGCGGCCGCGGTTCGCATTGCGCTCCGGCTGATCGGTAGTGCCGGCCGCTGGCCGGCACATACATTCTCCTGGCTATCCCGAGGTTGCCGGCCAGCGGCCGGCACTACCCGACCAAAGCCGCATCGAACCCGGGCCGCCTGCGCGCCTACCATGGGGGTCTGTTCCCGATCCTGCCAGGTGCGTGCCGATGACCGCCGACCCCAGCATCCACACCATCGATACCGGCTTCCAGCGCCCGGATTTCGACGCGGCGTACCTGATCGTTGAAAACGGCCGCGCTGCGTTCGTCGACTGCGGTACCGGCCTGTCGGTGCCGGCGATGCTGCAGGCGCTGGCGGAGGCCGGCCTGGGCGTGGAGGCGGTGGACTGGCTGCTGCTCACCCACGTGCATCTGGATCATGCAGGCGGTGCAGGCCTGCTGATGCAGCAGTTGCCGAATGCGAAGGCGGTGCTGCACCCGCGCGGTGCGCCGCACATGATCGATCCGACCCGCCTGATTGCGGGTGCCACGGCGGTATATGGCGCCGAAGAGATCGCGCGCAGCTATGGCCGCATCGAGGCGATTCCGGAGCACCGTGTGGTGGTGGTGGTGGCCGAAGACGGCCACCGCATCGATCTGGCCGGCCGCGAGCTGGTGCTGCTGCATACCCCGGGCCACGCGCTGCACCACTACTGCGTGTGGGATGCGCGCAGCCGCAGCTGGTTCACCGGCGATACGTTCGGTATCTCCTACCGTGAGCTGGACAGTGCGCAGGGTGCTTTCATCTTCCCCACCTCATCGCCGGTGCAGTTCGATCCGGAGGCGATGAAGGCCTCGATCCGGCGCATGCTCGATTACGCGCCGCAAGCGATGTACCTGACCCACTACGGTCGTGTGGAACAGGTGGAGAAACTGGCCGACGACCTGTTCGAGCAGATCGATGCGATGGCCGCCATCGGCCGCCAGTGCGATGGCCGACCGGACCGCCACCGCTGCCTGCTGGCTGCGCTGCAGGCGCTGTACCTGGAACGCGCACAGCTGCATGGCTGTGCGCTGGACGATGCCGCGGTGACTGCAGTGCTGGCGATGGACATCGAACTCAACGCGCAGGGCCTGGCGTGCTGGCTGGATCGCATCAGCAAGTAGATCCACGCCATGCGTGGATGACGTGGGCCCAGGCTGCGCCGTGATGTCACGACCACGTTACACTCTGGTGACTTCCAAGCTAGCCGTGGTACTGCCGTGAATCCGATGCGCGTGTTGCTGCTGTCGTCCTGCCTGTTCGTCGGTGGCCTGGCCCATGCGGCCAACGACCTGCCGGGTGGCGGTATCGATCCGCAGGCACTATCGCGCCACGTGCATGTGCTGGCGTCGGATGAATTCGAGGGCCGCGCGCCGGCCACCGAGGGCGAAGAGCGCACGGTGCAGTACCTGATCGAGCAGTTCCGCAGCTACGGCCTGCAGCCGGGTGGCGTGGATGGCAGCTGGGTGCAGCCGGTGCCGCTGGTGCGCGCACAGCTGGAGGGCGCGGCCAAGGCCAGCCTGTCGCTGAAGCAGGGCAAGCGCGCGCTGGCCAACGGCGTGGACGTGACCCTGCAGAGCCTGCAGCCGCGTAAGCGCGTGCAGATCAAGGATGCGCCGCTGGTGTTCGTCGGCTACGGCATCGACGCGCCGGAACGCCAGTGGAACGACTACAAGGACGTGGACCTGCACGGCAAGATCGCCGTCGTGCTGATCAACGACGCCGATTTCGAAGCCGATGCGCCGGGCGCGTTCGACGGCAAGGCGGTGACCTACTACGGCCGCTGGACCTACAAGTTCGAGGAAGCCGCGCGCCGTGGCGCCGAGGGCGTGCTGATCGTGCACGAGACCGCACCGGCCGCCTATGGCTGGGCCACGGTGAAGAGCTCGGGTACCTCGCCGCTGTTCGACATCGAGCGCGGCCAGGCCGAGGCGATGGCGCAGCACACCCCGCTGCGTGGCTGGATGCAGCGCGAACTGGCCGAGGCGATCTTCGCCGACGCCGGCCTCGACTTCGATGCCGAGAAGCGCAAGGCGATGCGCGCCGACTTCCGTCCGGTGGCGCTGGATAACGCGAAGCTGAGCGTTGATTTCGCGCTGAAGCGCGAGCAGGTGGTGACCCGCAACGTGGTGGCCAAGCTGCCCGGTGGTGAACACGCCGACGAGGCGGTGATCTTCTCCGCGCACTGGGATGCCTTCGGCATCGGCCAGCCGGACGCCAAGGGTGACCGCATCCGCCGCGGTGCGATCGACAACGCCACCGGTGTGGCCACCGTGCTGGAACTGGGCCGCGTGTTCGCCGCCGGCCCGCAGCCGCAGCGCACGCTGTACTTCGTGGCCCTGACCGCCGAAGAGAAGGGCCTGCTGGGTGCCAGCTACTACGCCGCGCACCCGCTGGCGCCGCTGGACAAGACCGCTGCAGTGCTGAACATCGAAATGTTCAGCCCGGATGGCGCGACCCGTGACATCGCGTCGTGGGGCAAGGGCCGGGTCTCACTGGAGGGTGACCTGGAGCGCGTGGCCAAGGTCCGCGGCCGCAGCTACAGCCCGGACCCGAACCTGGAAGCCGGCTTCTTCTACCGTGCCGACCATTTCGCCTTCGCCCGCCTGGGCGTGCCGGCGATCACCATCGGCCCGGGCCTGGACAAGCTGGACGGTGGCGTTGAAGCCGGCCGCGCGCTGCGCGAGAAGTACTTCGCCGACTGCTACCACCAGGCCTGCGATGCGTGGACGCCGAGCTGGGACCCGAGTGGCCACGCCGCCGACACCCTGCTGGTCTACGACCTGGGAGCCGAGCTGGCCAACAGCCGCCGCTGGCCGACGTGGGAAAAGGAATCGGAGTTCCGCGGCGCGCGCGACAAGAGCGAAGCGGCCCGCCGTTGAGGTAGTGCCGGCCGCTGGCCGGCAACTCCCTGCTCTTTCTGGAGGTTCATGAGGTTGCCGGCCAGCGGCCGGCACTACCGAAAGAGGTGGCGTTGCCGGCCCCCGGCCGGCACGCCCGGGTATTCGTCAGCGCCGGCGCAGCAGCGTCCACGCACCCCAGCCACTGGCGGCGAGCGCTGCCAGATAGCACGCCACCATCGTGCGCAGTCCAACCGGCGACCCTGCATTGATGCCGCGATGCAGGCGCAGCTGCAGCGAGCTGTGGCCGCTGCCCAGGTCCACCGCCAGCTGCAGCGCCAGCGCGGCGCAGAACACCAGCAGGGCAATCCCGAATCCGATGCGCGGCCACGCGGCCTGTGCGCTGGGGCGGCGCAGCAGCCAGGCCAATGCCGTGGCTGTGGCCAGCGTCGCCGCGATCCACATCAACGGCGTGGCGGGAGACGCAGCGGCCACCGGCATTGCACCGGTGGCCGCGATCAGGGCAACGCGCTTACTTGCGGGTGCCGTCGAGCCAGTTCGGGCCCTTGTTGGTGAGGAAGAACACATAGACCACCAACGATACCGCGATCGTCGCGGTCACGTAGATGGCGAACCAGTCGACGTGGCCGGTCTTCAGCGCGCCCTGGTACAGCAGTGGGGCGGTGCCGCCGAACAGCGAGTTGGCCAGTGCGTAACCCAGGCCCACGCCCAGTGCGCGCACATGGGTGGGGAACAGCTCGGCCTTCACCACCGCGTTGATGGAGGTGTAGCCGGTGAGGATGACGAACGCCATGGCCAGGGTCAGGAAGGCCAGGGTGGCGTCATGCTGGTGCGGCAGCTGGGTGATCAGGTACCAGCTGTACAGCACGCCGCCGACGCCGAAGAACACCAGCAGGGTCTTGCGCCCGATGATGTCCGACAGCCAGCCACCGACCGGCTGCAGCACCATCAGGAACGCCAGCACGCCCAGGTTGATCAGGGTGCCGGTCATCGGATCGTTGCCGGCGAAGGCGCTCTGGATCATCTTCGGGCCGTTCACCGAGTAGGTGTAGAAGGCCACGGTGCCGCCGGCGGTGATCAGGAAGCACAGCAGCAGCGGCCGCCACTGGTGCACGAACAGTTCGTACATCGAGCCGGACTTCTGCGCCTTGCCCTCGCGTGCGGCCTCGATGGACGACTCCGACAGCGACTCGTCCATGCCACGACGCAGCCAGAACACCACCACTGCGGCGATGCCACCGATGCCGAAGGCGATGCGCCAGCCCCACTCGGAGATTTCCGGCTTGCCCCAGAAGGTCAGCATCAGCAGTAGCGTCAGCTGGGCCAGCACATGACCACCGACCAGGGTGACGTAGTGGAAGGACGACAGGAAGCCGCGGCGGCCGGGAATGGCGGCCTCGGACATGTAGGTGGCGCTGGCACCATATTCGCCACCGGTGGCGAAGCCCTGCAGCAGGCGCGCGAACAGCAGGATCACCGCGGCCCAGATGCCGATGCTGGCGGCGGTGGGGGTGATGGCGATCAGGAACGAACACAGCGCCATCAGCGTGACCGAGACGGTCAGCGCAAGGCGGCGGCCATGGCGGTCGGCGAAGCGGCCGAAGAACCAGGCACCGATCGGGCGCATCAGGAAGGTCGCCGCGAAGATCGCCCACACGTACATCGTGGAGTTCTTGTCGTCGGGCGAGAAGAACTGCGATTCGAAGTACACGGCGAACACCGAGTACACGTAGACGTCGTACCACTCCACCAGGTTGCCGGCGGAGCCTTTGAGGGTGTTGGAGATCGACCGCCGCAGGGCGGCGCGGTCGTTCGCGGGGACAGCAGGTTGTGACGTGGTGCTCATCTGGGTGGGAATCCTCGATGCGGCGCGTCCGTGCGCAGGGAAAACGGCGCCCGGCCTTGGGGCGGCGCGGCCGGGCAGCCCTCTTGGTACTGCATCGACCGTCAACACGGGGTAGCAGACCAGAGCAGGGTGCATGGATGGATGACAGCGTGCCACCGTATGGGGTCCCGGACCATACTCAAAACGTCCTAGAATCCGCCTTCCCCCGGCTCCCTGGTGTGTCATGTCGGCTCCCCCCTCTTCGTCTGCGGCTGCCCCCCGGGGTGGCCTTGTCGCGCTGGCACTGCTGCTGGTCTACGTGGTCTGGGGCTCGACCTACCTGGGCATCGCCAAGGCCCTGCACGGCGGCGCACTGCCGCTGACGATGGTCTCCGGCAGCCGCTTCATCATTGCCGGTGGCCTGATGTTCCTGGCCTTGCGCCTGTTCTGGAAGATGCCGAACCCGACCCTGCGGCAGTGGCGCAACCTGGTCATCATGGGCGTGACCATGCTGGTGCTGGGCAACGGCATGGTGGTGCTGGCCGAGCGCGAGGTGTCCTCGGGCCTGGCCGCCACCGCAGTGGCCTCGGTGCCGCTGTGGATGGCGCTGTTCTCGGCGCTGCGTGGCCAGCACGCCAGCAAGGGCGAATGGCTGGGCATCGCCATCGGTTTCCTGGGCGTGGTCTGGCTCAACGCCGGCAGCAGCCTGACGGCCTCGCCGACCGGGCTGGTGCTGCTGCTGATCGCGCCGATCGGCTGGGCCTTCGGTTCGGTGTGGGCGCGTGGGCTGGACCTGCCGGGCCCGTTCATGACCGCTGCCGGGCAGATGGTCTGCGGTGGCGTGCTGCTGGTGCTGATCGGCCTGGCGGTAGGCGAGCGCCCGACCACGCTGCCCGATACCGGTGGCCTGCTGGCGATGGCCTACCTGTGCGTGTTCGGCTCCATCGTCGCGTTCACCGCCTACGTGTGGCTGCTGCAGAACGTGCGCCCCGCGCTGGCGGGCAGCTACGCGTACGTCAATCCGGTGATCGCGGTGCTGCTGGGCGCACTGCTCAACGGTGAACGGTTCGGCTGGCGCGACCTGTTGGCGATGGTGGTGATTCTTCTGGGTGTGGTGGTGCTGACGATGGCAAGGACGAGAAAGAAATGAGCATGGATGAGAAAGAACAACGCCGGGGCCTGCTGGTCACTGCGTCCACCTTCGTGATCTGGGGCCTGGTCCCGGTGTACTGGCACCTGCTCAACGAGGTGCCCTCGTTCCAGATCATCGCCCACCGCATCATCTGGAGCACCGTGCTGGTGCTGGGCTGGCTGCTGATCAGCTCGCGCCTGGGCTGGTGGCAGAAGATCGCCGCACAGCCGCGCGCGCTGCCGATCCTGCTGGTGTCGAGCCTGACCATCGCCTTCAACTGGGGCCTGTACATCTGGGCGGTCAACGCCGGCCATGTCATCGAGACCAGCCTGGGCTACTTCATCAACCCGCTGGTGAACGTGCTGCTGGGCGTGCTGGTGCTGAAGGAACGCCTGCGCCGCCTGCAGTGGGTGGCGGTGGCGATGGCGGCGGTGGGCGTGGCCTGGCTGACCATCGACGCCGGCACACCACCGTGGATCGCGCTGGGCCTGGCCTGTTCGTTCGGCCTGTATGGCCTGCTGCGCAAGCTGGTTTCGGTCGACCCGGTGGCCGGCTTGGGCGTGGAAAGCATGTACCTGTTCCTGCCGGCGCTGGCCTTCGCGATCTGGGCCGAGAATGGCCACGGTGGCGCGTTCTTCCATGGCTGGGGCTGGCGCAACGACCTGCTGCTGATCTTCGGCGGCGCAGTCACCGCCGTGCCGCTGATCGGCTTCGCCTACGGCGTGAAGCGCATTCCGCTGTCGCTGGTCGGCATCCTGCAGTACATCGCGCCGAGCCTGCAGCTGCTGCTGGGTGTGTTCTTCTTCCACGAAGCGTTCGACACCGCCAAGGCGATCGGCTTTGCCGCGATCTGGGCCGGCCTGGTGCTGTTCGTCGGCGACAACATCCGCACGATGCGCGCCAAGCGCTAGCGCCGCGTCCGCTCGGCTGACACGTGTGCACAAAAAAGAGCGGCGCCCCGAGGGGCGCCGCTCTGCTTCCATCCACAGCCAGGAGAGAGTTGGCTGTGACGGGAACGCGGTTGCAGGCTTAGAAGCGCTGCTGGTACTTCATGTACATGAAGCGGCCGATGTCGAAGCCACCGTAGTAGGTGAAGCTGCTGTTCGGCTGGCTGTACATGATCGGACCCTGGTGGTCGAAGACGTTGTTCACGCCCAGCGACACGGTGCCGTCCCACGGCAGGCTGTAACGCACCTGCAGGTCGTGGAAGGTGTTGGAGCCTACCTTGTTGGTCGGCGATGCACTGGTGTACGACGAACTGAAGCCCGGCAGGTTGCACTCGTCCATGTACGAGCACTTCTCCTTCATGCTGGAGTAGTAGCGCGCGGTCCAGCCGATGCCGAGGTCGCCGTACTGCCAATCCAGGTTGAAGGTCGAGCGGACGCGGAAGTCGCCGCCCCAGCTGGTGCGCTGCTCCACCGGCGTGGTCGCGGCGTTGTCGTTGCGCTGCTTCAGGTAGTCGGTGTAGGTGGTGTTCCAGTTGACGGCGAACTGGCCGAACGTGGTTTCCGGCAGGCGGTAACGCACGTTGATGTCATAGCCGGCGGTTTCGCGGAAACCGGCATTGACCAGCGAGCGGTCCAGGCTGTTGACCTGGCCGTTGCTGCCACGGGTGAAGCGACCACAGGCGGCGTCCGAACCTTGCACATAGCACTGCTCGAGAATGCTGTTGGTGGTCTCGGAGACGATGGCGTTGTTGATGCGGATCTTCCACCAGTCGAGGCTGACATCCAGGCCGGCCACGAAGTCCGGGCTGTACACCAGGCCCACGGTCCAGGTCTTGGCGGTTTCCGGCTTCAGCGCCGCGTTGGAACCCGAGTTGAAGTCGACGGTCGACTGCTGGCCCGGCTTGGTGGCAACGGTGCCATCGCTGTTGAGCTGGCGGAAGTTGGCCGGCACCTTCAGCGCCTGGCAACGGGCAGCAACGGTCGGGCTGGTGGCCGCGGTACCGAACGAGGTATCGCACGGATCGGTGAACGAATCGCGGGTGCTGACGGTACCGCCGTACAGGTCATCCACGGTGGGCGCACGGAAGCCGGTGCCATAGGTTGCGCGGACCAGCAGGCTGTCGATCGGCTTCCACTTCAGGCCGAACTTGCTGTTGGTGGTCGAGCCGAAGTTGTTGTAATCCGAGTAGCGACCGGCCACGTCCAGCGACAGTTCGCGCGCGAACGGCAGATCGGCCAGCAGCGGCACCTGCAGCTCCAGGTAGACCTCGTTGAGCGAGTAGTCGCCACGGGTCGGCTGGCCGCTGGTGCCGGTAATCTCACCCTTCTGCACCCGCATGTCCGGCGTGTAGCTGGCTTCTTCGCTGCGGTGCTCGAAGCCCATCGCGCCCATGATGTCGCCGGCCGGCAGGGTGAACAGCGAACCGGAGATGTTGGCGCTGGCCACCTTGGTGGTGCTCTTCATCTTGTCGACGAAGCGGGCGAACAGGTAGTCCTGTACGTCCTGGTTGCTCAGCGAGCCCGGGCCGGTATAACCCATCGGCGCAGCCGGGTTCCACGGCACGCAGCCGGCGATCACCGCACCCGGTGAGCCGCAGCGGGCCACGTTGCCATCCATGAAGGACGGGCCGACGGCCTGGTTGACGTGCGGCTGGTACATGCTGCCGGTACCGATGCGCTCGCCTTCATTGCGGTTGTACATGTAGCTGACGTTCCAGTCCCAGTACCGCGAACCGGTTTCGAAGCTGCCTTCCAGGCCGATGCTGGCGCGCTTGGTCTCCAGATTGTTCTCGGTGCCGCGCGGCAGCTCCTCGGAGCGGTGCGCGAACAGCACATCCTGGCCCCACAGGTTGAACGTGCTGTCCTTGGACAGGGCGGCACGGCTGCCGTTGCGCGCCTGGGCGGCGCTGACCGAGTACGGGTAGCCGGCCAGCTGCTTGGTCGATTCGCGCTTGCTGTACAGCGCGTCGGCGACGATGCGCAGGTCGTCGGTGATCGAGAAGCCGCCGTTGGCGAACACCGAGGTGCGCTCCAGGCCGGTCAGCAGGCTCATGTTGGTCTTGCTGTTGGCACCATCGGCCGGATCCGGCGCGTGGAAGTTGCCCTTCTGGCTCGGATCGCCGCCCGGGCCCACGGTCAGGTTCTTGCCACCGACGGTGACGTAGCCCCACGGGGTGTTGCCGTTCAGGTTGTCGGTCGGGTGGCGCGGGCCGTTGGGATAGCGGCTGAACTCGCGATCCTTGCCCAGCACTTCGTCTTCCTTGGTGCGCTCAGCACCCACGGTGAACCAGCCGCGGTCGAAGGTCTTGCCGAAGGTGGCGCTGTAGGAGCGCTTCTGGCCGTCGCCTTCACCGTACTGGCCGACGTAGACGCTGGCTTCGCCACCGTCGAAGTTCTTGCGGGTAATGATGTTGACCACGCCGGCGATGGCGTCCGAGCCGTACAGCGCGGACGCGCCATCGGTCAGCACTTCCACGCGCTCGACGATGGCCGACGGAATCGAGGCCAGGTCGGAGTAGCCGCCGGCGCTGACGCCCATGCGGCGGCCGTCGATCAGCACCAGGCTGCGTTCCGGGCCGAGGTTGCGCAGGCTGACGTACATGCCGCCGAAGTCGCGCGAGGAGGTCAGCGAAGACGCGCGGCTCATGCTCGGCGAACCAGCAGCGGGAATGTCCTGCAGGATGTCGGCGACGTTGACGTAGCCCTTCTTCTCGATCTCGGCGCGGTTGAGCGCGATCACCGGCTGTGCGGTCTCGACACTGGCCTGGCGGATGCGCGAGCCGGTGATTTCGATGCGGTCGAGGGTGGTGGTGGCGTCGCCGGTGCTCTGTGCGAAGGCGGGGGTGGTGCAGCTGGCGGCCAGCGCGATGACGATCGCGTTGCGCAGCGGATTGGTTTTCAGGGACATCCGTGAAATCTCGTGTTTCAGTAAAAACAAGCGCCCGTTCTATGGGCGCGTGGGGTGCTGCAAACCAACGTGGGGGGCGCGATTCTAGAATGTTTCCATTCGTAACTGTTTGTCTCTGCGCCACGGATGTGCGCGAAAATGAATCGCAACCAACAATCCACAGATGCGCTGTGCGCAGCGTCACGCGCGCTGCGTTTGCGATGGGCAGAGGCATCGATAGCGGCGGATTTCCCGCAATCTGTAGCAGTGCGTGTGCGCAGGCATCCATCCACGCATGGCGTGGATCTACTGGACGTACTGGTTCATCACCCGGCCTGGCTGCATCGCCCTGAGTAGATCCACGCCATTCGCGGATGACGCGCAAGAAAAAGGGACGGAGCGTTCGCTCCGTCCCCTGCGCAATGCGCGTTGTATCGCTGCGTGATGCTCAGGTTTCGCGCAGCGCCGTGGTGATGGGTAAACGTGCCGCGCGCAGCGCCGGGAACAGGCCGCCGACCAGGCCGATGCCCAGCGCCCATTTCAGGCCGGTCCACAGCAGTTCCGGCGACACATGGAACTTGAACACCACTGCGCTGAAGTTGCTGCCGATGGTGGACACGCTGTAGCCATTGAACAGCAGCCATGCCACCGCACACCCCAGCAGGCCGCCGAGCAGTGCCAGCAGCATCGTCTCCAGCATCACCGCCGTCACCACCGGCAGGCCGCGGAAGCCGATCGCGCGCATGGTGGCGATCTCGCGCGCACGCGTGGCGACCGCCGCGTACATGGTGTTGAGCGCGCCGAACACCGCACCGACCGCCATGATGGTGCCGATCACCTTGCCGAGGATGTCGATCAGCTTGGTCAGCCCGCCGCCCTGCTTGCTGTAGTAGACGCGGGTGGTTTCCACGTCCAGTTTCAGGCGCGGGTCGGCGGCGACGGCGGCCTTGAACTGCTCGAAGCCGGCCTTGCCATCGGTGCGCACGCTGATCGACTGCCACGCACTGCGCTGGTAGGTGGTGGCCAGCGTATCGGCGTCGGTCCACAGTTCCGAGTCATGCGCATCGCCGGTGGCGAACACACCCACCACGGTCCAGGTCTGGTTGCCCAGGGTCAGCGTCTTGCCAACGTCCAGATCGCGGAACTGGCCCTTGGCGCCCTGGCCGACCACGATCTCGCGCAGGCCGGTGGCGAACGTGCGGCCTTCGACGATCTTGACCTTGTCATGCACCGCCCACGCCTGCGGGCCGACGCCGCGGAACTGCGCGTTGACGTCGGTGCCGTCGGACTTCGATACCAGGTTGACCACCTGCGACAGCTCCGGCGACAGCAGCGGCCGGCCTTCGGCATCGCGAGTGATGCCGGGCAGAGTGGACAGCGTCGGCACCTGTTCGCGGGTGATGACCGAGTTGGTTTCGGCCTGCGAGCCGCCGCGCAGCACGATGGCAGTGGTGTCATCGCCGGTGTTGTTGAGCGTGGCCTGGAAGCCTTCGCCCATCGCCAGCATCGCCACCAGCACGCCGACCACGCCAGCGATGCCGACCACGATCACCGAGGACGCGCCCCAGCGCTGCGGCAGGCTGGCCACGCCGATGCGGGTGGCGGCCAGTGCCAGTCGCCCACCGCGGGTCAGCAGCAGCCACAGTGCCACCAGCACGGCCACGGCCAGCACGCCGATCCACGGCAGGCTGATCCACAGCACCAGGCCGATCACCAGCAGCAGCACCGTCACGCCGTTGCCCAGCCACTTCTTGAGTTTGCTCTTGAACATGTCTGCGTTCTCCTCAGCGGCCGGCCAGTGCGTCGACGATCTTCAGGCGCTTGGCACGCAGCGCGGGCAACAGGCCGACGATGATGCCGATCACCACGATCAGGCCCAGCCCCATCAGCCAGGTCGGCGTCGGCACGTGCGGCGGCAGCATGCCCATGCTCTTTGGCCCGATCGCCGGCAGGATCAGCGCAGCCAGGCCCATGCCGATCAGGCCGCCGAGGCCGATCAGCAGCACCGACTCCACCATTACCAGGGTCAGCACGGTGCTGTCCTTGAAGCCCAGCGTCTTCAACGTGGCCAGCTCCGGCACGCGCTCGCGCACGGCCTGCGCCATGGTGTTGCCGGTCAACAGCAGCAGGGTGAAGAACACCGCGCCCATGATCGACGTAACGATCATGCCGATGTCCGCGAACTGCTTGACGAAGGCCTGCTGGAACGCCGATTCGGTCTGGGTCTTGGTCTCGTGGTCGGAGTTGGCCGAGATCGCGTCGATCGCCTGCGCCACCCGCGAGGACTGGTCCGGGTTGTCCAGCGTCACCGTGTACCAGCTCACCTGGTTCTTGATGTAGTCGTTGGATTCATCGAAGTACTTCCAGTTCATCATCAGCTGGCGTTCTTCGTTGGCGGCCAGCGCACGGTCCTTGGAGCGGTAGATGCCCTTCAGCTCCAGCGGCCAGTCGTTGCTGCCGCCACGCGGGAAGATGGTTGCCTGCAGCGGGATGGTGTCGCCGATCTTCCAGCCGAACTGCTTGGCCAGGGTCTCGCCGACGATGGCACCGGTGCGGGTCTGCTTCCAGTCCTCCAGCTGCGCCGGGTCGATCTGCAGCTCGCGGTAGACATCGAAGTAGTTGGGCGACACCGAGAAGTTCGGGAAGAAGTTCTTCGGGTCCTGGTAGATGCCGCCGAACCACATGCCGTAGGCCACGTCGCGCACGCCGGCCACCTGCCGCACCTGCGCTTCCAGGCGGATCGGCAGTGACTGGGTGATCGACAGCCGCGACGCCACCACCAGCCGGTTGGCGCCTTCCACGCTGCCGCCGGAGGTGAATGCCACGCGTACCGAGTCGAGCATGCCGAACAGCAGGAACGCGGCCACCACCGAAAGCAGGGTCAGCAATGTACGGGTGCGGCTGCGGAACAGCTGCGCCCACACCAACGAGAAGTATTTCATCGCCGTGGCCTCCGTCAGTGGGCCAGCGGCGCGTCGGCCAGCTCGCCCTTGTCCAGGTGCACCGTGTGCGTGGCGTACTCGGCGGCCTTCGGGTCATGGGTGACCATGATGATGGTCTTGCCGTGCTCGCGGTTGAGCTGCTGCAGCAGGCCGAGGATTTCCTCGGCAGACTGGCGGTCGAGGTCGCCGGTCGGTTCGTCGCAGATCAGGAAAGTCGGGTCGGAGACGATTGCGCGCGCGATCGCCACGCGCTGCTGCTGGCCGCCGGACAGTTCATTGGGGCGGTGGCTGCGGCGGTCGGCCAGGCCGACCAGGGTCAGCGCGATCTCGGCGTTGCGCTTGCGCTGCGCCGCGCTGAGGTGGGTCAGCAGCAGCGGCAGTTCCACGTTCTTCTGCGCGGTCAGCATCGGCATCAGGTTGTAGAACTGGAACACGAAGCCGACGTGGTGGCTGCGCCAGGTCGACAGCTGGCCGCCACTCATCTGGTCGATGCGCTCGCCTTCGATGCTGATCTCGCCGCCGCTGGGGTTGTCCAGGCCACCGATCAGGTTGAGCAGGGTGGTCTTGCCCGAGCCGGACGGGCCCATCAGCGCGACGAAGTCGCCGCTGGCGATGTCCAGGTCGATGCCGTGCAGCACCTGTACCTTTTCGGGGCCACGCTGGTAGGTCTTGGTGATGTTGCGCAATGAAACCAGGGTCGACATGGGTGGTTCTCCACGGAAGGCGGGAAACGGGGAAGCGCACCTGCGGTGGCCGCAGGCGTGCGTCGAGCGGTGTTGCCGGCGGCGCCCATGGGCGCCAGGCCGTTACTGCGCTTGTTTCTGTTGCACCTTGGCGCCATCGCGCAGGGTGTCGGGCGGGTTCACCACCACCGATTCACCCGCGCTCACGCCCTTGAGGATCTGGCGGTCCTTGCCCATCGCCTGGCCGGCCTCGACCGTGCGCTGCTGCACGCGGTTCTCATCACCCAGCACGAAGGCCACCGAGGCGCCCCCGCGCTGCACCACGGCGCCGCCCGGCACGCGCACGCCCTGCGGCTTGGCGGCCGCCTGCGGCTGCGCCTGTTCCAGGAAGCTGACCCGCACGCCCATCTCCGGCACGATGCGCGGGTCTTTCACCTTCAGCGCCACGCGCACCTTCACCGTGGCCTTGCCGCGGTCGGCGGTGGGGATGATGGCGATGACCTCGCCGGGAATCTTCCATTCCGGGTAGGCATTGAGCGTGGCTTCCACCGGCATCTTCGGCTGCACGCGGCCGATGAAGGCTTCGCCGACCTCGACTTCGATCTCCAGCGAGTCCATGTCGACGATGGTGCCGATGCCGGTGCGGGTGAAGCCGCCGCCGGCCGACAGCGGCGAAACGATTTCGCCGGGCTGCGCAGCCTTGGCGGTGACCACGCCGGAGAACGGCGCGCGCACGATGTTGTTGTCCACGCCCAGGTCGGCGATGGCCAGCTGGTCGTTGGCCACCTTGACGTTGCGCTGTGCGGTGTCCAGCTGTGCCCGCAGGCTGTCGCGCTGGGCCACCGCCTGGTCGTACTGCGAGCGCGACACCAGCTGCTGGCCGACCAGTGCCTGCAGGCGGCTGGCTTCGGCGGCGGCCTGCTTCTGCTGTGCCTCCAGACCGGCCACCTGGCTGCGTGCGGCCTGTAGCTGCGAGGCATACAGGCTGCGCTGCGCGTCGGCATCGATCGGGTCCAGCGTGGCCATGATCTGGCCCTGCTCCACGCGCATGCCTTCCTCGATCATCACCTCGCGAACCTTGCCAGTGATCTTGGCCGAGACCGTGGCCATGCGCCGCGCAACTACATAGCCGCTGGCGTCGAGCACCGAACTGCTGGCGTTGCCCTGCTGGATGGCCACCGCCGGCGCGGTTTCCACGTCCACCGCTGGCGTACGCCCGAACAGGGCGAAAGCGACAGCGGCCAGCAACAAGACGACCACGATGATCGCGATCCACAGCCAGCGGCGGCCACCACCACTGCCACTCCCTCCGGAGGCGGGCGGCGGGGACTTGCGGTCGATACGGAGTTCCTTCAACAGCTCGGCAGAAGCGTTCATTCGTTCCATCACAGGCGTTCGGGCGGGTGTGACCGGAAGGGCGGACGGCGGCGGTTCCGGCGGTGGAGCGTGCGGCACAGCATGAAGGCAGGCACAGCGATGACGGCAGTGACAGCTGTCACCCGATGACACTGACGGCGGCAACTGCGAAATGTGACCACGGCGGCACAGGATGGCAACGTCCCCGCTACCGGTACCGCCCATGGATCCGATCGCCCCGTCGCTGGCCCGCCTGCAGCAGGTGCAGGTGCGTTACCGCGACCATACCGCCCTGCATGGCATCGACCTGCAGGTCCGCGCTGGCCAGGTGCTGGCGCTGCTGGGCCGCAACGGTGCCGGCAAGAGTACCGCGATCAGCGTGTTGTTGGGCCTGCGCCGCGCCGATGGCGGGCAGGTCGAACTGCTCGGCGGCGACCCGCAGCAGCGCGCCAGCCGTATCGGCCTGGGCGTGATGCTGCAGAGCACCAGCCTGCCGCCGATGCTGCAGGTGGACGAACTGGTGGCACAGGCCAGCGCCTGCTATCCCGACCCGATGCCGTTGCAGGAGGTGCTGCAGCGTGCTGGCCTGCAGGCGCTCGCGCGCCGCCGCTACGGCCAGCTGTCAGGTGGCCAGCAGCGCGCCGTGCAGTTCGCCATCGCGCTGTGTGGCCGCCCGCGCGTGCTGTTCCTGGACGAGCCCACCACCGGCCTGGACATCCAGGCGCGGCAGGCGATGTGGCAGGCGATCCGGCAGCTGGTGGCCGAAGGCTGTGGTGTGCTGCTGACCACCCATTACCTGGAGGAAGCCGAAGCGCTGGCGCAGCAGGTGGTGGTGCTGGAGCAGGGCCGGGTACTGGCCGACGCGCCGCTGAGCGAGCTGCGGCTGGCCGATCGGCCGCGCCGCATCCGCTGCCGCAGCGGGTTGCCCATTGCGGACGTGCAGCAGTGGCCGGGCGTGCAGGAGGTGCAGCGCGACGGCGAGCACCTGCAGCTGCTGGCGAGCCCGGCCGAGCCTGTGGTGGCGCGCCTGCTGGCCGCCGATGCGCAGCTGCGCGAACTGGAAGTACAGGGCGCGGCGCTGGCCGACGCCTTCCTCGACATGACCCGGGAGGCCGCATGAACACCCTTGTCCGTACCACCGGATTGCCGCTGCCTGCATGGCGACAGGCACTACGTCCGTACCGCGCCGAGCTGATGGCCGAACTGCGCCGCGCCTGGCGCACGCCGGCGTTCGCGGTGCCCTCGCTGCTGTTCCCGGTGCTGTTCTACCTGCTGTTCGGCGTGCTGCTGGGGCGCGGTCATGCGCCGTTGTACCTGTTGGCCACCTACTGCGTGTTCGGCGCGATGGCCCCGGCCCTGTTCGGCTTCGGCGTGCAGTTGGCGCTGGATCGTGAAGGCGGCCTGCTGACCCTCAAGCGCGCGCTGCCGATGCCGGCGGCGGCACCGCTGCTGGCACGGCTGGCGATGGCGGTGATGTTCGCGCTGCTGGTGGCGTTGCTGCTGATCGGCGTCGCACGCGTGTTCGGTGGTGTGCAGCTGCAGGCGTTGCAGATGGTGCAGCTGCTGGTGGTGGCGGGCCTGGCGGCACTGCCGCTGGGGGCGATTGGCCTGCTGATCGGCAGCCATGTCAGTGCCAGCGCGGCACCGGCGATGGTCAATCTGGTCTACCTGCCGTTGGCCCTGCTGTCGGGCCTGTGGCTGCCGTTGTCTGTGCTGCCCACGCTGTTCTCGACGATGGCCCCACTGTGGCCGACCTGGCATCTGGCGCAGCTGGCGC
Organism: Stenotrophomonas sp. TWI1409; assembly: GCF_039673015.1. Lineage (NCBI taxonomy): Bacteria > Pseudomonadati > Pseudomonadota > Gammaproteobacteria > Lysobacterales > Lysobacteraceae > Stenotrophomonas > Stenotrophomonas sp. TWI1409. The sequence goes on along the minus strand of NZ_JBDJKU010000023.1, from coordinate 30,782 downwards.
TGCCGGTGGTCGGGCTGCCGTCGGTGGGCAGCCTCGCCGGCCACCTGCTGGTGCTGCTGGCGGTCACGGTGGTGGCGCTGCTGCTGGCGCGCCGTCGCCTGCGCCGGATCGGCTGAACTGGCATGATCGGCAGCGATCGTCCCCGCCTGGATTCTCCCGTGTCGTCGAGCTGGCTTGCGTCCCTGCTGCGCCCTGCGCCGGATTCGGCGGTGGCCGAACTGCTGCGACGTGGCAAGTCGCCCTGGAGCGGAGCGATCCACCTGCTGTGGTCGGTATGGATCTTCCTCACCCCGGTGCTGGGCAATGGCTTCACGCTGCGCTGGCTGCTGCTGACCCTGGCCAGCTACCCGCTGTTCCTGCTGCTCTATGCCAGGGTGATGCTGTCGCCACGGCATCATGGGTGGCGCTATGCGCTGGGCATGATCGTGATGGCCCTGGTACTGCTGCCCTGGTACCCCTCGGGACTGAGCTACTTCGTGTTCGGCTGCGTGATGATCCGCATGAGCGGGCGCAGCAGCTGGTGGGCGTACCTGCTGCAGCTGACCGCGCTGAACCTGCTGTTCTGCGGCACCGCGCTGTACTTCGGCTATCCGTGGCAGGCCATGGTGTGGATGCCGGCGGTGTCGTTCATCGTCGGGCTGGTGGTGAACGTGGAGGCCCTGAGCCAGCAGCGCGACGTTGCCCTGCAGCTGTCGCAGGACGAGGTGCGGCGACTGGCCACCACCGCCGAGCGCGAGCGTATCGGCCGCGACCTGCACGACCTGCTGGGGCACACGCTGTCGCTGATCACGCTGAAGCTGGAGCTGGCACGCAAGCTCTACGATCGCGATGACGCGCGTGCACGGCAGGAGATCGGCGAGGCCGAGGACATTGCACGCGAAGCGCTGGCACAGGTGCGCAGTGCAGTGACCGGCATCCGCGCCAGCGACCTTGCTGGCGAGCTGGCATCGGCGCGCCTGCTGCTGGAATGCCAGCAGGTACATCTGCAGTACACGACGCCACCTGCGATGCCGGTGGAGGTGGAGCGCGGGCTGGCGTTGGTGCTGCGCGAGGCGGCGACCAACATCGTGCGCCATGCGCAGGCGACCCGGGTGCAGGTGGATTTCATGCTTGAGGAACGACAGTTGGCGATGCAGATACGCGATGACGGCCGTGGCGGCGTGCAGGCCGAGGGCAATGGGTTGAGTGGCATGCGTGAGCGGGCCGCAGCACTGGGTGGCCAGTTGACGCTGCAGTCGCCGCGCGGGGCGGGCACCGTGCTGACGGTACGCGTGCCGTTGATGGCCGCGACCACGCCGCTGTCGCCCACGTCGTTGGCGCAGGACGGTGCCGCATGATCCGCATCCTGCTGGCCGAAGACCAGGCCATGGTGCGCGGTGCGTTGTCGGCGCTGCTCGGCCTGGAGCCGGACATCGAAGTGCTGGGCAGCGCCGCCGATGGCGAAACCGCCTGGCGGATGCTGCAGCAGCTGCAACCGGACATCCTGGTCACCGACATCGAGATGCCGGGCCTGAGCGGGCTGGAGCTGGCGCAACGCATCGCCCGCCACGAACTGCCGATCAAGGTGGTGATCGTGACTACCTTCGCCCGCGCCGGTTTCCTGCGCCGCGCGCTGGAGGCCGGTGTGCTGGGTTACCTGTTGAAGGATGCGCCGGCCGAGAACCTGGCCGACGCCCTGCGCAAGGTGAAGCAGGGCATTCGTGCGATCGATCCGCAGTTGGCGCTGGATGCATGGTCGCAGGCCGATCCGCTCACCGACCGCGAGCGCCGCGTGCTGCGTCTGGCGGGCGAGGGCCGCACCGCCAGCGAGATCGCAGAGCAGCTGGGGTTGTCGCACGGCACGGTGCGCAACTACCTGTCCGAGTGCATCGGCAAGCTGGGCGTGGCCAATCGGATCGAGGCGTATCGGCTGGCGCGGCAGAAGGGGTGGTTGTAGCGGATCATTTCCGCGCCTGCGGAGAGGTGTCACTTTCTTTGCTCGTGCACCACGCTGCAGGAGCAGCGTGGAACGGCGTAGCCGGCCCGCAGGGTGGCGCACATGGATGTGCGCCATCAAGAAAGTAACCAAAGAAACGCTCCGCCGGCCGCGAGCCGGCGCGCTTCGCACGCCGGTGCCCTGCGCTCCTCGGTCCGTCGAGGGACGGTGCGGGAACTCGCTGCGCTCAGACACCCGCACCTCTTCGCCCTCGCCGGACCTGCGGTGCTCGGCTCGCTCAAGGCGGACTTGAAGGGCAAGATCAACAGCTAGAGCATCCACGCATGGCGTGGATCTACTGGGTGCAGCTGTGGCATTTGACCTTGGGTCCGCCTTGAGCGAGCCGAGCATCGCAGGGGAATCAGGGGCGAAGAGGCGCCGGTGTTTGAGCGCAGCGAGTTCGGCGCCGTCCCCTGATTCACCGAGAAGCACAGGGCACCGGTGCGCAGCACCGGCTCGCGCTCTGGCGGCGCGTTTCTTTTGGTTACTTTTCTTTTCGCGCGAAAAGAAAAGTGACACCCCCCGCGGTCGCGGAAACGATCCGCCGGGAACGCCCGGCGAACCCGCTCAATCCTTCCCGCGCGCCATCGCCTGGAACACGCCATCACGGCGCACCCACAGGTGGAACAGCGCCGCACCCACATGCATCAGCACCGTGGCGAACAACACATACGCCAGCAGGCTATGCGCGTTACGCAACGCGGCATACAGCGCCGGGGTGTGCGGCACGATCGGCGGCAGGTGCAGGCCGCCCCACAGCACGATCGGGTAACCGCCGGCCGACAGCATCGCCCAGCCGATCAGCGGCATTGCCAGCATCAGCGCGTACAGCATCCAGTGCGAGGCCTTGGCGGCCATCACCTGCCACACCGGAAGATCCGCCGGCAGCGGTGGCGGGCGATGGCGCAGCCGGTTGTACAGGCGCAACAGCACCAGTACGCCGATGGCGATGCCCAGCGGGCGGTGCAGGTCGATCAGCATCGGCCGCAGGTGCAGCGAGGCGACCATGGTCACGCCGATGAACAGCATGGCGATGATCATCAGTGCCATGGACCAGTGCAGCACGCGCGCGAGCAGGTTGAAGTGGCCGTTGCCGGTGCTCATCGTGCGGCCTCCTTCGGTTGCTCGACGTTGCCGGTGGCGCGCTCGCGTTCGCGGCGGTTGAAGGACTGCGAGTACACGGCGGAGCGGGCCGCCAGGATCGGATCGTCACTGCCACGCACGCCACTGGGCAGGATCAGCGGATCGAAGTTGATCTGGCCGCACGCGCCTTCTTCCTGCGACTGCAGGCGGTCCAGGCTGAGCACGCCGGCCACCACCTGATCACGCGACTCGGGCCACGGCACCGACGGATCATCGATGGCATCGCCGGGCTCGGCGGTGGTCACGACCAGGTTCCAGCGCACCGGGCCGCTGGCCAGGCGCTGCTGCAGTTCATGGCTGAGGAAATCGACGCTGGCCTGCTTGCGGGTTTCCGCATCCATCTCGACCACCGGCGCCTGCGGCTGCCAGCGCCAGCGCACCGCGCGTTTCTGGCCCTGCGCGTTGGTGAACCAGAAGCTGTTGACGCTGTTGAAGGTGGTGTCAGCCCAGCTGCTGGTCCACGGCGCAGACTTGGCCCACTGCTGGAACGCTTGTGCACTGGGGTATTTCGCCAGCACCGCGGCCATTTTCTGCGGGTCTGGCTTGCCGGTGGCCGGGTCCGGGATGGAGGCGCGCGTCTGCGCGTAGAACGCCTCGGCGTTGGGCACGGCGAAGAACGGGAAGCTGTTCATCGCCATCCGCCATTCCTGGCCGTCGTCGCTGACCATCTGCACAGCGAGGCTGCGCACGCGTGCGGTGTTGTCCGCGCCGTAGGGGTCGCCACCGCCGATCGACAGGCGGCCCATCACGGGCACGCGGCGCTGCGAGAACACGCGGGCGCTGGACAGGGTGGGGGCCTGCGCACTGGGTTCGAACCAACCGCTTACACACACGCCCTTGCTGTGCGCACGGCGGAAGCCCGGATGGGCCGGGCCGGTGGCCTCGATGGTGTCGGTGAAGCGCTGCGCGGTCAGGCGGCCGCCAATCCAGCCGGCCAACCAGGCGAAGGCCAGCGCCACCGCACCCAGAATGAGTGCGATCAGTGCGATCCAGAGCAGGGGGGAATGCTTGCGCGGTGCGCCCGGCGTCTGGCCAGCGCGGGTGTAGCGGAAGAGCGACATGGTCGGAGTCCTGCCTTCACGGAGCGTGTGGGTGGTCGACCCACACATCCTCGCAGAACCCTTCCAGGCCCGGTATTCAATTTTTCGTCAAGTTTGCCGGGGACGGCGTGCCGACCAAGGTCGGCACCCACCCGATCAGCTGTAGCGCTGCTTCAGCATCGCCCACGCCGAGCGCAGCGCCAGTGCTTCACCGCCAGCCGGCCGGCCCGGGCGTTCGCCGTCGTTCCAGGCGTACACGTCCAGATGCGCCCAGCGCTGGCCGTCTTCCAGGAAGCGTTCCAGGTACAGCGCGGCGGTGACCGAGCCGGCCATGCGCGAACCGGCGTTGGCCAGGTCGGCGATGCCGCTGCTCAGGTAACGCAGGTAGGGGCGCCACAGCGGCATGCGCCAGACCGGGTCGCGGGTCGCGTCGCCGGCCTGCAGCCACTGCTGGGCCACGCTGTCGTCGTTGCTGAAGAGCGCCGGCAGGTCCGGGCCCAGCGCGATGCGCGCGGCGCCGGTGAGGGTGGCGAAGTCCAGCACCAGGTCCGGTTTCTGCTCGCTGGCGAAGGTCAGCGCATCGCACAGGATCACGCGGCCTTCGGCGTCGGTGTTGTCGATCTCCACGCTCAGGCCCTTGCGGGTGGCGATCACTTCGCCCGGGCGGAAGGCATCGGGGCCGATCGCGTTTTCCACCGCCGGCACCAGCAGGGTCAGGCGCACCGGCAGGCCGCGCGCCATCACCAGGCCGGCCAGGGCCAGTGCATGCGCGGCACCGCCCATGTCCTTCTTCATGTTGCGCATGCCGTCGGCCGGTTTGATGTCCAGGCCGCCGGTATCGAAGCACACGCCCTTGCCGACCAGCACCAGTGCCGGATCGGTGTCCTTGCCCCAGCGCAGCACGACCAGGCGCGGAGCGCGGTGCGAGGCGCGGCCGACGGCATGGATGGCCGGGAAGTTCTGCTTCAGCAGTTCATCGCCGGTGATCGCCTCGACCTGCGCACCGTGCGCATCGGCCAGCGCGCGCGCGGCGTCTTCCAACTGCTGCGGACCCATGTCTTCGGTCGGGGTGTTGACCCAGTCGCGCACGCGCAGGCTGGCGGCGATCAGGTCGGCCACTTCGCCGGTCGGCTCAGCCACCAGGCGTGCCGGTGCACGGTGGCGCTTGCGGTAGTGATCGAAGCGGTAGCTGCCCAGGCCCCAGCCCAGCTGCAGCAGCGCCTGTTCGGCGGCCGGCAGTTCGCTGGCCAGCTGCCACACGCTGCCTTCCGGCAGGGCATGCGGAGCATGCGAGTAGCTGTAGGCATCGCCACGATCACCCACGCCGATCACCGCACCGGCCAGGCCATCGGCGCCGGGCAGCAACGCCGTGGTGAAGGCACCGGCGGTGAAGCCCTGCGACGCCAGCCATGCCTGGGTGGCGGCCGGCTGGCCGTCCTTCCAGGACGCGAACTGCTCGCGGTCCAGCACGTACAGCGGCAGTGCTGCGGCGGTGTCGGCAGTGAAACCAGTGATCTCGCTCATGCGTCAGGTACTCCGGGGTGCGGCAGCGTCGAGGTTGGCATCCAACCAGTCGGCCAGGCCGGTGAGGGTGTCGAACTGCAGGTCCGGCTGCAGCTGTGGATGGGGCCAGGTGGCTGCTTCGCGGTTGATCCAGCAGCCGCGCAGGCCGGCGGCGATCGCCCCGGCCACGTCCATTTCGGCGTGGTCGCCGACGTGCAGTACCTGTGCCGGCGCAACACCCAGGCGGGTGCAGGCGGCGTGGAAGATGCTCGCCTCCGGCTTCGCTGCGCCGTGTTCGCGCGCGCCCAGCTGGAAGGCGAAATGATGGGCCAGGCCGATCCGCTCCAGATCGGCATTGCCGTTGCTCAGCGCCGCCACCGGCACCCGCGCGGCAATCCGCGCCAGTGCGTCGATCGCATCGGGGTAGCACTCGACCTGGTTGCGCGCGGCGAAGAACACGTCATACGCCGGCTCCAGCAGATCCAGGCTGGCACCACTGGTGTGCAGCGCTTCGTGCAGGGTCAGCCGGCGCAGTGCGCTCAGGTCGTGATGGAGGTGCGGATGGGCGTGGTACAGGCGCTCGCGCAGTTCGCGCATCGCCGCCACCGGATACATCTCGGCCGTGGCGGGGCTGTGCTCACGCATCCACGCGTGCAGGACCAGGTCGATGCGGGCGCCGATCGGAGCGAACGGCCACAGCGTGTCGTCAAGGTCGAGGGTGATGGCTTGGACGGGGAAATTCACCCCGCCATTCTACCCCTGCCCGCGCGGGCTTTCATTCCAGCAGACGCGCCCAGCCCTGCATCCCGTCCAGCCGCGCCAGCACCAGCTTGATGCAGACCAGCAGCGGCACCGCCAGCAGCAGGCCGATCATGCCCCAGGCCCAGCCGAACACCATCAGCGCCAGGATCAGCACCAGTGGCGACAGTTTCATGCGACGGCCCAGCACGATCGGGGTCACCATCTGCCCTTCCAGGGTGTGCAGGCCCAGGTAGGCGGCGGCTGGCAGCAGGGCCTGCAGCGGGTCGCGGAATTCCACGAAGCCCATCAGCAGCATCAGCGCCACGCCGATCAACGGACCCACATACGGAGCGAAATTCAGCAGTGCGGCCACCGTGCCCCACAGCAACGCTTCCTGCAGGCCGATGCCGAGCAGCATCAGTACGCCGGCGAACACCAGCCCGACCAGGGTGTTGATCACGCTGATGGTCAGCACATAGCGCGACACCTCGCGCTCGATCGAACGCAGGATGTCACTGGTGAAGCGCTGCTGCTGACGGTTCGGGAACAGGGCGATCGCCGCGCGTTGCAGGCTCTGCCCGTAGATCATGAAGAACAGGGTCAGCAGCACCACCGCCAGCACCGAGGCGGCCAGCCGTGGCGCGCGGGTCAGCATGCGGTAGGGGTCGTCCAGCTGGGTGCGGATCACCTGCACCTTGCGGTTGCTGTCACCGCCGGCGACGCGGGCGAAGTTCTCCGCGGCCTGGTTGGCCTGCTGCACCGGCTTGGTCAGGTCCTGCACCTGGCGGGCGATCTTGCGCAGCTGCTGCGGTGCTTCCTGTGCCCATTCCATTGCCGGGCCGATCAACTGCACCGCCAGCGAACCGGTCACGCCCAGGCCCGCGCCGAGGATCAGCAGAGCGCCCAGCGCACGCGGAATCCACAGCTTCTGCAGCAGGCGCAGGATCGGATTGCCGACCAGTGCGAAGAACATCGCCAGCAGCACCGGCAGGATGATGTCCTGTGCCGCCCACAGTGTGTAGCCCACCGCCAGGGTCGCCAGCACCACCAGCGACATCGGTCCGCGCGGACGCGACGGTGGCGGCAACGGGGCGTCGGGCTGTTCGGGGCCGGCCGGTGACGGGGACAGGAGGGACTCGCTCATCGACGCACCAACCGGGAAGGGGAGCGCATTATCCGCCGGCCGCGATCGGCGCGGCGGATTCCATGGATCAACGTTCGGACAGCTCGGTAGCCGCTTCGGCCGGACGCGGTCCGCGCAGGTCCGGTTCCGGTTCTGGCTCCGGCACGGAACGTGGAGCCGGTGCCGGCCGTGGCTCGGCAGCGGAGGCCGCCGCCTGTGCCTGTTCGCTGGCTTCGTCGGCTTCCTCAGCCGCGTCGTCGGCAGTGGCTGCGGCCTGCGCCGCCATCGCCGTGGCGAATGCCGCCTGTGCACTGGCGAACAGGTTCGAGACCGAACCCACCATCTGCAGCCAGCGGGCACCGTTGACCTTGCCCGGCACTTCCAGCTTGCCGGCGATGAAGCCACCGGCCAGGCCGACCACCACGATGCGCAGCGGCGACCAGCCCTTTCGCCAGACGTCGCTGAGCGTGGACCAGTGGTCCTGGGTTTCGCCCAGGCGCACGGTCACCACCTGTTCGCAGCGTTTCACACGCCGTTGCAGCGCGCCGAACTTCATGGCTTGCCCTCGGGCAGCTGCACTTCGGCATCGGGATCGTCTTCGCTGGGTTCGTCGAACAGGCCCAGGCGTGACAGCTGGCGCCGGGTAGCGTGCATGCCAGTGTGGTGGAAGAAGTAGGACACCCGCCAGATCGCATAACCGGTGACGGCCAGGCTCAGCAGCGAGGTGATCAGCAGCGCCTGCAGCCAGCTCAGGCCCCAGCTCTGCAGCAGGGCGATGAGGGTGGCGGCCATCAGCAGCCAGGCCGAGGCACCGAACACGATCGCCACGCCGGCCCAGGCCAGCGCGCGACCGAATGCACTACGCGCCAGCGCGAAGTCGGCCGAGGCCAACCGGCGCAGCGAGCGCAGCGTGTGCTTGGCAGAATCGGCAGCGGCACGACCGGCCGCGCCGACCTGGCGGATGCTCTCATCCAGCGGCGGGGTAGCCGCCGGATCAGGCGCTTGCGCGTTGTCTTCGCTCACGCCGCGGCTTACTTGTCGCTGCTGCCGCGGGCCAGCTTGGCGATGATCCAGCCGGCAGCGAAGGCGACACCGAACGAGGCCAGCGGACGTTCACGGATCAGCTCAGCGGCGCTGTCGATCAGGTCCTTGCCCTTGTCCATCAGTGCGTCGACCTGTTCCTTGGCGGCTGCACCACCAAACTCGGCGGCGGCCAGGCCGGACAGCGCGCTGTCGGACAGTTCAGCCTTGACGTTGGCCTTGCCGATGCGCAGTTCGTCGCCGGCTGCGCCGGTTGCACCCTTGATCGCACCGCCGGCGGCCGACGCGGCCTGCTTCAGGTGGGAACCGGCTTCACCCAGGTGTTCCTTCAGGTTCTCGGTATTGGTGGGGCTCATCGAATCACTCCTGTTGCGATGGGGGAACGGGAGTCGGCGGTGCCGACCTGGACTGACAGCAATAGCATTGCCGGGGTATAGGGGGTGTTACGGCAGGGCGATCAGCGCATCACGAGCTGGCCCTGCTGCTGGCCATTGTTGCGCAGCACGCGTATCACCAGGGTCGGCGGGCGCTGCTGGAAGTTGGCGCGCCAGCTGGCCAGGTCGGCGAATTCGCCCACGGTGGCATCGGTGATGATGTCGCCCTGCTGCAGGCCGTTGGTGGCCGCGCGGCTGCCGCGCTTGACCTCGCTGACCAGCACGCCACCGACACCGGACTGGCGCAGCGACTCGGGCAGGTCGACGAAGGTGGCCCCGGTCAGGCGCGGGTCCAGGCTCTCGCCGGTGACCGCGCGCGCCTGTTCCTTCAAGGTTGCCTTGATCTGCAGCGGCTTGCCCTCGCGGCGCACGTCCAGCGTCAGCGTGCTGCCGACCGCCGCCAGGCCTTCCACGTTGTGCAGGGCTTCTGCGCTGTCCACGCGCTGGCCGTTGGCCGAAACCACCACGTCCCCCGGCTTCAGTCCGGCGGTCGCAGCGGCCGAACCGGCCAGCACGCGGGTGATCAGTGCGCCACGGGTTTCACCCAGGCCCAGGCCCTGCGCGATCTGCGCGGTCAGGTTCTGGCTCTCCACGCCCAGCGTGCCGCGCACCACTACGCCGTGCTTGACCAGCTGGTCGACCACGCTGCGCGCCAGGTTGGAGGGGATCGCCAGGCCCAGGCCGATGTTGCCGGCCATGCTGCCCTGCGGGTTGAAGCTGGCGGTATTGATGCCGACCAGCTGGCCCTGCAGGTCGACCAGTGCGCCACCGGAGTTGCCCGGGTTGATCGACGCATCGGTCTGGATGAAGTTCTGGTAGCCCAGCCCGCGGATGCCGCTGCGGCCCACCGCCGAGACGATGCCGGAGGTGACCGTCTGGCTGAAACCGAACGGGTTGCCGATGGCCACCACGAAATCACCGACCCGAAGCTGGTCGCTGTTGCCGAGCTTGATGTCGGTCAGGTTCTGCGCCGGGATGCGGATCAGTGCGATGTCGGTATCGCGGTCCGAACCGAGGAACTCGGCCTTGACCGTGCGCCCGTCAGCCAGAGTCACCTGCACGTCATCGGCGTTGTCGATGACGTGGTGGTTGGTCAGCACCAGGCCCTCCTTGGCGTCGATGATCACGCCCGAGCCCAGTGATTCGTTGATGCGTTCCTGCGGGATGTCCGGGAACAGGCGGCGGAAGAACGGGTCGTTGAAGAAGGGGTTGCGCACGCGCACCACCTGCTTGGTGTTGACGCTGACCACGGCCGGCATCGCCTTCTCCAGCATCGGTGCCAGCGACGGCACCGCCTGTCCGGCCACCGAGGCCGGCAATGCCGCTGTGGTCGGCAGTACCGCAGGCAGCGGCGCGGCGTCGGCACGGTTGTCCAGGTGGGCATTGATGCCGGTGGCAACGAAGCCACCGAAGGCGGCGGCGATTGCGAGCGTGAGCAGGGTGGGAAGCGGTCGCATGGGAGTCGGTTCGCTGGCGTGGGTGGGGGCGGTTCGGCCCTACGGTAAAACAAGCTGAATGAGTGTGTCGCGATCTGGATAAATGCGCCATGAAAACCGGGCGCCCGGAACGCGGGTCGGCGTCGCCATATGTGGGGCGGCGGCGACAACGTCGGGCGTGCTTCGCAATGTGCCGACGTCTGCCGAAGCGCGTGTGGATACAGGCTGATACTTGCGCAGTTCTGCGCATCCTGGTGCCGCGATGCGCCATATCGCATGCCTTTCGCAGCACTCGGGCAGGTGCGCGCAGGCAGCACCTGCCGCTACCCGCACCGTGCGGCGCAGCACTGAAAAAAAGGGGTTTCCTGTCAACCCACTGTGCTCGAGAGGGTGCTGGGCTACACCATTACCGTCGCAGCAGATGCGATTGCGGGCGCATGCCCCGTTCCACGATCGTCAATGTCGGTATAGCATCGCCCCGTTTTGATACTTAAGGCCCCCAGGAGGGCAACATGAGCAACGGTAATGGTGTGTCGGTCGTGACCGACGCCGTCGAGAACGTCAAAGAAACCGCCACCAACGTTGGCGAGACCATCGCCCACGCTGCCGAAGACGCAGTGAAGTCGGTCAAGAAGACCGTCAAGCGCGCCACCAAGGCTGCCGGCACCCGCGTTGCCAAGGCCAAGAAGGCCGTGGCCAAGGTCGAGAAGACCGTTGCCAAGAAGGCCGAGAAGGCTGCCAAGTCGGTCGGCAAGACTGTTGCCAACGCCAAGAAGAAGCTGGAAGCCGCCAAGAAGAACGCCAAGGCCGAAGCCGCTGCCCTGAAGAAGGAAGTGGCCAAGAAGAAGGCGGCTGCAGGCAAGGCTGTGACCAAGAAGGCCGCCGCTGCCAAGAAGACCACCAAGGCTGCCACCAAGGCTGCTGGCAAGAAGGTCGCTACCGTGAAGAAGGCTGCCACCAAGAAGGCCGCCGTCGCGAAGAAGACCGTTGCCAAGAAGACCGCGGCCGCCAAGAAGGTTGTCGGCAAGAAGGTCGCCACCGCCAAGAAGGCCGTGGCCAAGAAGACCGTCGCCGCCAAGAAGGTCGCTGGCAAGAAGGCCGTGGCTGCGAAGAAGGTTGTCGGCAAGAAGGTTGCCGCTACCAAGAAGGTCGCCACCAGGAAGACCGCGGCCGCCAAGAAGGTTGTCGGCAAGAAGGCTGCTGTCGCCAAGAAGGCCGTCGGCAAGAAGACCGCTGCTGCCAAGAAGGTTGTCGGCAAGAAGACCGCCGTTGCCAAGAAGGCGGTGGGCAAGAAGGTTGCCGCCACCCGCAAGACGGTCGCCAAGAAGGCTGCGCCGCTGAAGAAGGTCGCCGCCAAGAAGGCTCCGGCCAAGAAGGCCGTGCGCAAGGTCGCCAAGCGCAAGTAATCGCGCCGTGACCGAAGGCCCTGCCACCCAACGGGTGGTGGGGCCTTTCGCGTTTCTGGGGCACGGTCTGGGGCAAGATGCAGGTTCTTCCTGCAGGAGCCCCGGGCATGCGTGGTATCGACTTCAGTTCCTGGCAGGGCGTGCTGTCCACATTGGCCGGCCTGGTCCTGATCACCCTGCTGGGCGTGGGCATCCGCCTGCTGGTGATGCAGACCCTGCAACAGCGCCGCGAGCGCGAGAACCGGCAGATCAACGAACGGCTGCGCACGCTGATGGCGGCCTACAAGACCCTGGGCGGGTCGTTCACTGGCGAACTGGGCGTGGATCCCAGCCATCGCCGCGACCTGCGCCAGCGCGAAGATGTCGAAGGCATCGCCGAACCCCGCTCGGATCGCGCGCGCCGCATCCGCGATGCCGTCGAGGCCGCGTTGTCGGACATCCTGTTGCTGGGCACCGACGAGCAGGTGCGGCTGGCCGCGCGTGCGGCCAACGAACTGGCACAGGGGCGGCCGGTGCACCTCCACGAACTGGTGGTCTCGCTGCGCGACTTCGTGCGCGAAGCGCTGGATCTGGCCCCCATCCCGACCGACCTGCAGATTCCACCGCAGGGCCCGACCCGGCCCGCTGCCAGTGGCGGTGGCAAGGGCCGCAACGATGGCGATGCCAAGGGCGGTCGTGCGGGTGGTGGCGGTGGCGGCGGCGGTGGCGGAATGGGGGCCGGAATGGGCGGCATGGGCCTCGGCGCCGGCGCCGCACTGGGCGCCGGCCATGCCTCCGCCAGCGATGACACGGACGCGCGCTGAGCACGTCCGCCCGGTTCAGCGCGTCAGCTCGTAGATCGGCACGAACCCACCGTAGATCATCCGCGCGCCGTCGAACGGCATCGGATTCGTCGCGGGATCAAACCGCGGGTCTTCCATCATCTTCTTCATGCCGGCGTCGCGGGTCGGCTTGTCCGGCCATTCGATCCAGGAAAACACGACCGTCTCATCTGGTGTGGCTTTCACCGCACCGAAGAAGTCGGTGTTTTTGCCGTGCGGTACGTCGTCACCCCAGCACTCGACCACACGCAGCGCGCCGTACTCGATGAAAACGGGATCCCCTGTGCGTGCATGGGCGAGGAACTTCTCCTTGTTGGCGGTGGGCACCGCCAGGACGAAACCATCAATGTAGCTCATTGCCTGCCTCCGGATGGACCGTGCCGCATGCACGGCCTTCAAGTACCCGACGAACCAGGGCGCCGTGGATCGACATCCTGTGTGCGCCTGTTCAGCCCGGCCCACCGGGCAGCGGCGCCAGCACCGTCTCCGGTGGCTGCTGGCCGGCCAGGTGGCGCACGAAGTAGTCCCACATGCGGTGCGTGTAGGTGGCGTCGTTGCGGAACAGTTCGTGGTCCTGCCGGGCCAGGTACAGCAGGTCGTAGCTGCGCTGGGCCTTGTTCAGGGCGGCGGCCAGCTGCAGGGTCAGCGCCGGCGGCGCGTTCTCGTCCAGTTCGCCATAGACCAGCATCAGATGCCCACGCAGGTTGCCGGCCAACGCTGCATTGTCGAGTCCGGCAAACGGCGCCGGCACGCCATCGGCCAGGGGTGTTGGTGGCAGCACGCCACCGAACAGCCGGTCCATGCCGTGCAATGCACCGCCGTACATGCCCTGGAAATTGTGGCTGCCGGCCGAGGCCACGCCCACCTTGTAGAACGCCGGATAGCGCAGCAGGGCGCGCGCTGCACTGTAACCACCGAACGAATGCCCGTAGATGCCGACCCGCTGCAGGTCGATGCCCCGGTAGCGTTCGCCCAGCTGGCGCAGCGCAGCCACATGGTCATCCAGCTGCACATCTGCCCCGTGCAGGAAGCTGCTGTCATGGAACGCCTTGTCGCGGCCACCGGTGCCGCGCGCGTCGATGCTGACCACCACGAAGCCCAGTTCGGCCAGGCTGGCGCGTGACACCGGATTCAAGGCGGACACCGCCTCGGCGTAGGTCACCGGCGCATTGCTGACGAAGGAGCCACCGTACATCGCGTCGATCACCGGAAAGCGGCCGTCGTCGCGATAGTCGCGGGGCAGGTAGACGGTGGCGAAGATCGGCGTTCGCCCATCGGCGGCCAGCAGCCGTTCGCGCCGTGGGGGGCGCCAACCGGCAGCAATGATCGCGCCGTCATCCGCTGTTTCCAGCACCATCACTTCACGGCCGTCATCGCTGGCCCGCAGCACGGTGCGTGGTGGCTGGTCGAGACGGGAAACGGTATCCACCAGATAGCCACCGCCAGGCGACAGCGCCTGGGGGGCGCGCCCGCCGAACAACGCGCCGGTGCCGGCATCGGCCAGATGGTCGTTGCCATCGGCGGCCAGGCGCTGGACCGGTCCACCCTGCAGCGATACACGGTACAGGCCGCGTACGTAGGGGTCGCCACCGTCGACGCCGCCGGCGCTGAAGTACGCCCAGCCACCCGCAGCGTCCACGCCCAGCAGGTCGCGCACCGCCCATTGGCCGCGGGTGAGCTGGCGCAGCACCTTGCCGTCGGACAGGCGGACCCGGTACAGCTGGCCCCAGCCATCGCGCTGCGAGAACCACACAGCCGTGTCCTGGCCGGGCAGGATGGCCACCGCTGGCCGGTTGTAGGAATACACGTTGAGCTGCAGCCGGGTGTTGCTGGCTTCTTCCAGAACCGTGCGCAACGCACCGCTGTTGGCATCGATCTCCACCAGGCGCAGCCTGCGCGGTGCGCCGAAGTGCGCGATCACGGCATACAACCGGTCGCCGTCCCAGCCGAGTACGCCGGCTTCGCTGAGGGTGTTCCAGCCTTCCGGCAAGGCGATGTCATGCTGCTGGCCGTTGCGGGTGTCGACCACATACAGGCTGTCGCGCACCTGCCGGGTGTCACCCAGCAGCCCCAGCTTCACCGTATGCACGCGCGGCCGCGCGCTGTTGGCCGGGCTGCTTTCCAGATAGGGGTAGTCCTGCAGCGCGCGTTCGTCGTAGCGGATGCCGGCCACGTAGCGGCCATCCGGTGACCAGCCGACCGCGAACGGCCGCGTCGGCATCCGGCCCTGGCGGCGTGGAATGCCGCGCAGGGTGAAGTCCGGCAGCACGCCATAGCCATGATTGGATTCACCGCCGCTGGTCAGCGCTCGTGCTGCCATTCCGGGCGAGTGCAGCCACAGGTTGTGATCGCGTACCTGCAGCCAGGCATCACCGCCGGGCGATGGCAGTGCATCGGTCGCTGGCGCTGCATCCCGCGAACGCACGCACTGCAGGCGTGGCCATTGACAGCTGATCGCCGCCTCGCCGTTGAACTGCAGGCGCAGGCCTCCATCCAGTACCTGCACGTTGTTCAAGCGCAGGCGTGGTCCGCTGGCGCCGAGAGGTGCAACCGCCGCGTCCAGCGCATCGGGTTCGAACAGGATCTGGCGTGTGGCCTGGACTGGATCGACCAGTACCGCTTGGCGCCGGCCCTGCGTGGTTTCGCGTTCGTACCAGAAGCGCCCATCGGCCAGCCAGTGGGGCAGCACCGAAGCATTGCGCAGCGCACCGCGAAGGTGACTGTCATGCACGCGTTCGGCGCGCTGGTAGTCAGCGGCCTGCAGTGCGTGCGCAGCGTGGATCGGGAACAGGGCAGCGCATGCCAGGAGCGCGGCGCGAACAGGCACCAGCGGCGGATCGGAAACGTACAAGGCAACCTCCTGTTGCAATCGACGACGAATCACAAATGCACGCGCGCCGCGCGCGTATGCCAGAGACAGCCTGAATCAAGGCAAAAAATTCAGCAATGCGAAGACCGCTGTTTTCAGGGAGCGTTGTGGCGAATAACGGAGAATTTACATTCCCGATGCGATGGCGCCCTGGCGCTGCTGCACACCATAAGAAAGTAAAGGTGTACCCCCATGAAGAATTCGCTGATTGCTCTGGCCCTGGCCGCTGCCCTGCCGTTCACCGCCTCGGCTGCTGAGAACCTGTCGTACAACTACGCCGAAGCCGACTACGCCAAGACCGACATCGACGCGTTCAAGGCCGACGGCTGGGGCGTGAAGGGTTCGTACGGCTTCCTGCCGAACTTCCACGCTTTCGGTGAGTACAGCCGCCAGGAAATCGACCACACCAACATCAAGCTGGACCAGTGGAAGATCGGCGCCGGCTACAACGTTGAAATCGCCCCGACCACCGACTTCGTTGCCCGCGTTGCTTACCAGAAGCGCGACCAGAAGCACGGCCTGGACTTCAATGGCTACAGCGCTGAAGCCGGTATCCGCACCGCCTTCGGTGCCCACGCCGAAGTCTACGGCATGGTCGGCTACGAAGATTTCTCGAAGAAGCACGGCATCAATCCGGAAGGCCAGTGGTACGGCCGCCTGGGTGGTCAGGTCAAGCTGAACCAGAACTGGGGCCTGAATGGCGAGCTGAAGATGAACCGCGACGGCGACAAGGAATACACCGTCGGCCCGCGCTTCAGCTGGTAATTGCTTCCTCGGCGCGCCTGCGCGCCGAAGATGCCTCGACAGGCCCGGCCCATGCCGGGCCTGTTGCGTTTCCGGCTGGGCAAACGCTACCTGACCGTGTCGCGGCGGAAGGGCGGCATTGCAACGAATTGGATTCCGCAGGCGTCGGCTGCGCCCTAGGGTGAGTGGCCTGTTCTGCAGGAATGCAACGATGCCCACGTTTCCGTCGCCCCGCGATTCTCCCTGCCGCCTCTTGCTGCTGGATCCACACCCGCTGTTGCGGCATGGCGTGCAGGAAGTCCTGGCCCGGCAGGCGGGCCTGCAGGTCGATGGAAGCTACGGCCGCAGCGGTGATCTGCTGCAGCGCCTGCAGCAGCAGGCGGCCGCGATCGATCTGCTGCTGGTCGACGCCTTGCCGATCGGTGACAGCGGCGAAGGCCTGGAACTGCTGCGGCACCTATCACGCCACTGGCCGGCAGTGCCGATCCTGGTGCTGACCGCACACTGCAACGCGGGTGTCATGTCCTTGGCCTTGCAGGCCGGTGCGCGCGGATTCCTGTCCAAGGCCTGCGCGCCGCAGATGCTGCTGCGGGCAGTGAGCGTGGTTGCCCGTGGCGGGCGCTTCGTGCCGCCGGATCTGCGTGCACAGTTGAACCAGTCCCGTCGGCAGCGCCAGCAGTCCATGCGTTCACCACGGTTGAGTACCCGCGAGCGCACCGTCCTGCAGTGGGTGCTGCGTGGTTGCAGCACCGGCGAGATGGCACGCCGCAGTGGGCGTGCAGCCAGCACCATCAGCACGCAGAAGCGAGCGGCGTACCGCAAGCTGGGCATCCGCAACGATGGCGAGCTGTTCCGCTTCCGCCATCTGATCGACGCTGATTGAGGTGGCGTTACTCGCCCTGGTACTGCTTTTCTTCCACCAGGGCCGAACCGGCCACGCGGTTGATCTCGTTCTTCACCTGCACGCGCTCGCCATTGGTGCCATAGACACCACGCGCCAACTGGATGAAGGCATCGTCGAACACCTGGGCCGCTTCCTTGTCGCGCAGCTGGTCCTGGATGTCCCACATGCGCTCGTTGATCGCCTTCAGCTGCTGCTTCAGCACGGCCAGCGCCGGCTGAGCCTGCAGCTGCAGCTGCAGCAACGGCAGCAGGCCGTCCAGCTCGGTGCGCACGTTGCTCAGCTTGGCGGCATCGTCGATGCGCTCGGCCTTGATCTCGAGAATGGTGATCTTGTCGATCAGCTCGCCGATCGATACCGGAGTCAGGATGGCGTCCACGCGGTTGGTTCCTGGAAACAGGGCGCCATGATACCGCGCTGCTGGCATGTGGCCCCGGTCCGCGGGATTTACGCCGAATTTGCGCCACGGGCCCGGCAGCACCCTCGATCCGTTACGGCCACCGCCTCGACACTGCGGTCCCGGCGGCGTGACCGCCTTCGACGAGGAACACAGTGCAGTGAACAGCAAGGGGATGATGGCGGCAGTGGTGGCCGCCCTGGCAGGGCTGCTCGGCATCGGCACCGCCCAGGCGCAGGTGCAGGTGAGTGGCAGTGCCGCATTGACCAGCGATTACGTGTGGCGCGGCAGCTCGCAGAGCGACGGCGACCCGGCGGTGCAGGCCGGCGCGAAGGTCTCGATCCCATCGGGCTGGTACGCCAGCGTGTGGGGGTCCAACGTATCGTTCAAGCCGGACAACGGCGCGCGCAGCGAGTTCGACCTGGTGGCCGGTTGGAGTGGTGCACTGGCACCGGACTGGGCACTGGATGCCAACCTGACCCGCTACGTGTACCCGGGCACCGGCCGCGCGCTGGACTGGACCGAGCTCAATACCACCGTGACCTGGAAGCAGCGCGCTTGGCTGCAGCTGGCGCATTCCAACGACGCGCTGGCGGGCGGCCATCGCGGCACCTACGCCCAGCTGGGTGTGCGGGTGCCGTTGCACGAGCGGTTCCGCCTCGAAGCGGCGGTGGGCCAGTATTGGCTGGCCACCGCACAGGGGCCTGATTACCTGCATGGCCAGCTCAGTGCCATCGCCTCGCTGACCCCGGCATGGGAACTGCGCGCCACCGTGCATGACACCGACAACGCAGCGAAGCGGCTGTTTCCGGGCAATGCCGGCGGACGCTGGGAGCTGGCGCTGCAGGGCAGCTTCTAGTCAGTCACCGAAGCCTGGCGCGCGCGCAGCGCGCCGGGCAGCCACAGCAGCAGGGCCAGCATGGCCACCGCAGCACCGGCCACGCAGACGCCGGTCCAGCCGAAGCGCTGGTAGACCTGCGCCGACAGCAGCGAACCCAGCGAACCGCCGATGAAGTAGCCGGTCATGTAGCCGGCATTGAGGCGGTTGCGCGCTGCCGGTTGCAGTGCATAGATCAGGTTCTGGTTACTCACGTGCAGCAGCTGCGCGGCCAGGTCCAGCACCACCACGCCGACCAGCAGCGCCAGCAGCGAGTGTGCCGACAGCCCCAACGGCAGCCACGAGAGCAGCAACAGCATCAGTGCGATGGCAGTGGCACGTCCGGTCTGGCCACGATCGGACATGCGCCCGGCCAGGCCGGCCGCCAGCGTACCGGCGGCGCCGACCAGCCCGAACAGGCCGATGGTGGCATCGCTGTAGGCGTAGGGCGGTTGTGCCAGCAGGAACGCCAGCGGCGTCCAGAAGATCGCGAACATGGCGAAGCTGCAGGCGCCCAGCAGGGTGCGCTGGCGCAGCACCGGCTCCTGCACGAACAGCACGCCGATCGAGCGCAGCAATGCGAAATAGCCGAGGCCGGCGCTGTGGTGGAATCGCGGCAGGCCGCGCTGCAGCGCCAGCGCGGTCAGCACCAGGGTGCCGGCGGCGATCGCATACACCAGGCGCCAGTCGCCCAGGCTGGAAAGCAGGCCGGCCACGGTGCGCGCCAGCAGGATGCCCAGCAGCAGGCCACTCATCAATGTGCCGACCACGCGGCCACGATGTTCCGGCGCGGCCAGCGTGGCCGCAAACGGCACCAGTACCTGCGCCACCACCGAGAACAGGCCGGTGATCGCGGTGCCGACCAGCAACCAGGCCAGCGATGGTGCACAGGCACTGATCACCAGCCCGCCTGCCGACAGCAGGCTCATCACCACGATCAGGCGGCGGCGTTCGAACAGGTCTCCCAGCGGCACCAGCAGGATCAGTCCGGCGGCATAGCTCAGCTGTGCGGCAGTGACCACCATGCCGACCTGGCCGAACGGCACACCGAAGGCATCGGCGATGGTGTGCAGCAGTGGCTGCGCATAGTAGTTGCTGGCCACGGCCACGCCGGTAGCCACCGACATCAGCAGCACCTGCCAGCGGTGCAGAGGGGGGAGGGACGGACTCACGCGGTATTCCACAAAGCGGGATGCACAGTGTCCGCCTGCTGCGGCCATGATGGAAATGAATCATCATCATCCATGCCATCTGTAAACGAGATAGTTGGATGAATCTCAAGCAGCTCGAGTTTGCCGTCGCCCTGGCCGAAGAGGGCAATTTCACCCGCGCCGCAGAACGCTGCCACGTGGTGCAGTCCGCGTTGAGCCACCAGATTGCCTACCTGGAGCAGGAACTGGGTACGCCCCTGTTCGAGCGCCTGCCGCGGCAGGTGCGGGCCACCGCCGCCGGCGAGGCGCTGCTGGTGCATGCACGCCAGGTGCTGGCCAGCCTGCGCCACCTGTGTGCCGACGTGGCCGCCGTCACTGGCGAGGTGCGTGGCCTGTTGGCGATCGGGCAGATCTCCTCGCTGACCGACATCGATGTGGTGGCGATGCTGGCGGCCTTCCAGCAGGCGCACCCGCAGGTGGAGTTCCAGCTGCGGGTCGACAAGAGCGAGGACCTGATCGCGCAGGTGCAGTCGCGAGAGCTGGACGTGGCACTGGTCGGATTGGCGCCGTCGGCGGGGCTGGACGGGGTCTGCCACCAGATGCTGCAGGAAGAAGACCTGGTGGCGGTGCTGGCGCCATCGCACCGCTTGGCCCGCCGCAAGCGGCTGCCATTGACCGAACTGCAGGACGAGGCGCTGGTCGACTTTCCGCGCGGCACCGGTGCGCGGCGGCAGACCGACGATGCCTTCGCTGCCGCTGGCCTGCCGCACACGGTGCGCTTCGAGGTCAATCTGATGGAACTGATCGAGCGCTTCGTTCGCCATGGGCTGGCGGTTGGCATCGTGCCAGCGTTGATCGCCGACGGGTTCCAGGGGGTGGTACAGATTCCGCTGCAGCCGACCCCGACCCGCCGCGTGCACCTGGTCTGGCAGCGACTGCCGACACCGGCGGCGCGTGCGTTCGTCGAGGCCGTGCTCAGCCGCGCAGGCGCAGGCTCAGGCCCTTGAGGAAATTGCGCAGCATCTGGTCCAGGCAGCGCCGGTAGTTGGTGTGCCCGGGCTGGCGGAACAATGCGCCCACTTCCGACTTGGAGACGTTGAAACCGGCGCTGGCGAAGATCTCCATCAGATCGACGTCGCGCAGCTGGAAGGCCACGCGCAGCTTCTTCAGCACCAGGTTGTTGTCGATGCGGGTTTCCACCGCACGCTGCGGCTGGCTTTCGTCGCGACCGCGCAGGTGCACGATCAGGCCGTCGAGGAAGTGCGCCAGCGCGCTGTCGCTCATCGCCTCGAAACCGGCTTCGTCCTCGCGGCGCAGCCAGGCCTTCACCTGTTCCGGATCCACGGCGAAGGCCGGGTCGGCCATCTGGCACAGGGTCACCACGTGGTGGTCGCCCAGGTCCAGGGAGTAGCGCACGCTGCGCAGGACATCGTTGTTGATCATGGCCCCAATTGTACCGGTCACCCCGACAGGTGGGGCCGGATCTGGCCGATCAGGCAACGCAACCCCCGGCCGACGGTGCCAGAATGGGGGTCTGGTTTTTCCCCCTGGAGTTGCCTGATGACCCGCACTGTCCTGATTACCGGCGCCACGTCCGGCTTCGGCGCCGCCGCCGTCCACCGCTTCGCCCAGGCGGGCTGGAAGGTGATCGCCACCGGCCGCCGCGGCGAACGCCTGCAGCCGCTGGTCGAGCGCTACGGCAAGGACGTGGTGCATGCCGCCGCCTTCGACATCCGCGATCCGGTGGCGATGGAAGCGGCGCTGCTGGCACTGCCGCCGGCCTTTGGCGAGATCGATCTGCTGGTCAACAACGCCGGCCTGGCGCAGGGCACTGCGCCGGCACAGAGCGCCAAGTTGTCGGACTGGACCACGATGATCGACACCAACATCACCGCGCTGGTGACCCTGACCCACCGCCTGCTGCCGCAGCTGGTGGAGCGCAAGGGCGCAATCATCAACATTTCGTCGGTGGCCGGCGTCTACCCGTACCCGGGCGGCAATGCCTACGGTGGCACCAAGGCTTTCGTCAGCCAGTTCTCGCTCGGCCTGCGTTCGGACCTGCACGGCACCGGCGTGCGCGTGACTACGATCGAGCCGGGCATGGCCGAAACCGAGTTCACCGTGGTGCGTACCCATGGCGACCAGGCGGCGTCGGACAAGCTCTATACCGGCGCCAACCCGATGACCGCCGAAGACATCGCCGAACAGATCTTCTGGGTGGCCAGCCTGCCGCCGCACCTGAACATCAATCGCCTGGAACTGATGCCGGTCAGCCAGTCCTTCGCCGGTTTCCAGGTCGCCCGCGAAGGCTGACGTTCATTTGTAACGTCGAGCCATGCTCGACTGCTCTTCGCCCTTTGTAGAGTCGAGCCATGCTCGACTGCTTTCAACAGAAGCCGAGCATAGGCTCGACTCTACACAGACAAAAAAAAGCCGGGCTGTGCCCGGCTTTTTCATTCACTTCGGCAGACTCACTGTGCCTTGATCGCCATCGCCTGCAGGCCGGTGCCATCCAGCTTCTGCTTGGCTTCAGACAGTTCACCTGCACTGCCATACGGTCCCATGCGCACGCGGTACACGGTCTTGCCGTTGATCTGCGCCGATTCGACGCGTGCCGCCAGGCCCATCATCGCCAGCTTGGCCTTGGTCGCTTCGGCATCGCCGGAGGCACCGAACGCACCCGCCTGCAGGATGTAGCGGGCATTGTCGGCGGCAGCCGGTGCCGCAGCGCCTGCGGTAGTGGCCGCGGTCGGCGCGGTTTCCGCACGCGCTGCCGGAGTGGCGGCGGCGGTGCTGGTCGACGCCGTCGGCGTGCTGGCCGGAGGCGTTGCCGCAGCCGGTCGTTCGCTCAGCGGTGCCGGCAGCGGACGGCTGGTGGCGGTCACCGGCGCGGTGCTGGCCACGCTGGCGGTTGCCGTCGGTGCGGGCGCGGTAGCCGCTGGCGGCGGAACCGGCTTGCCTTCCAGTGCCGCCTGCGCGCGCTGCGCTTCAGCCTTGGCCCGGCGCTGGTCTTCAGCACGCGCGCTGGCAGCCAGCTCGGCGTCGGACATTTCAACTTCCTTGCCCGGCAGCAGGGTGTAGAAGTCGTACTGGGTGGCGGCCGGCTTTTCCGGTTCGGCCGGCTTCGGCGTGGCCGGCTGCGCGGCCGGCTGGGTGCCGACATCGCTGTCGGCATCAGCGACCGGGGCAGGCTGCGCGTTCGGGTTCGGCTGCGGACCGGCGCGCAGGAAGCCATCGCCTTCGCCCTTGAACAGGTTCGGCGCCGCCAGGAACACCACGGCCGCAATCGCCACGCCAGCGACCAGCCACACCCATCCGGGTGTGCCCTGGCTGCTGCTGTTGCGTCGTGCCTGGTTTTTGCCGCGTCGTGCTGCCATGTGTACTGCGTCTCCTGATGCTTACATTTTTTCCGGGGCGCTGACGCCCAGGAGTTCGAGGCCGTTGGCCAGCACCTGGCGCGCGGCGCAGGCCAGGGTCAGCTTGGCGTTGCGATCCGCAGCGTCTTCCACCAGCACCGGCGTCCCGTGATACCACGTGTGGAACGCGTGCGCCAATTCACGCAGGTACTGCGCCACCAGATGCGGTTCCAGCGCCACGCCGGCCGCCTCCACCACTTCCGGGTACCGCGAGATCTCGTTCATCAGCAGCAGCGAGGCGTCGTCGGCCAGGCGGCCGAGGTTGGCCAGGCCATTGCCCTGTTCGTACACCAGGCCCTTCTCCTGTGCCTGGCGCAGCAGGCTGCAGACGCGGGCGTGCGCGTACTGCACGTAGAACACCGGGTTGTCGTTGCTCTGCTGGCGGGCCAGGTCGATGTCGAAGGTCAGCTGCGAATCGGGCTTGCGCGCGATCAGGAACCAGCGGGTGGCATCGCGGCCGGCCTCCTCGATCAGGTCGCGCAGGGTGAAGTAGCTGCCGGCACGCTTGGACAGCTTCACTTCCTCGCCGCCACGCATGACGGTGACCATCTGGTGCAGCACGTACTCCGGCCAGCCCTGCGGGATGCCCACTTCCATCGCCTGCAGGCCGGCGCGCACGCGTGCCAGCGAACCATGGTGATCGGCGCCGAGCTCGGTGATCGCGCGCTCGTAGCCGCGCTGCCACTTGGACAGGTGGTAGGCCACGTCCGGCACGAAGTAGGTGAAGGTGCCGTCGGACTTGCGCATCACGCGGTCCTTGTCGTCACCGAAGTCGGTGCTGCGCAGCCACAGCGCGCCACCTTCTTCATAGGTATGACCCGACGCCTGCAGCTTGGCGACCGCTTCGGCCACCTTGCCATCGGCGTACAGCGAGCTTTCCAGGAAATAGATGTCGAAGTCGACGCCGAACGCGGCCAGGTCCAGATTCTGCTCGTTGCGCAGGTAGGCCACAGCGAAGCGGCGGATCGCCTGCATGTCGTCCGGGTCCTTGGCACCGACCACGGTGCTGCCTTCCAGATCGACGCTGGCGCCGGCCATGTAGGCGCGGGCGACGTCGGCGATGTATTCACCGCGGTAGCCACCTTCCGGCCAGCCATCCTGGTCCGGCGCGATGCCCTTGATCCGCGCCTGGGTGGACAGCGCCAGGTTCTCGATCTGCACGCCGGCGTCGTTGTAGTAGAACTCACGCTTGGCGTTCCAGCCGTTGGCGTCGAGCACGCGCGCCACGCAGTCGCCGATCGCCGCCGCGCGGCCATGGCCGACATGCAGCGGGCCGGTCGGGTTGGCCGACACGTACTCCACGCCCACCGTGCGGCCATTGCCGGACAGGTTGCGGCCGTAGTCGTGGGCTTCCTT
The DNA here is from genome assembly GCF_039673015.1 of Stenotrophomonas sp. TWI1409. Taxonomy (NCBI): domain Bacteria; kingdom Pseudomonadati; phylum Pseudomonadota; class Gammaproteobacteria; order Lysobacterales; family Lysobacteraceae; genus Stenotrophomonas; species Stenotrophomonas sp. TWI1409. The sequence goes on along the minus strand of NZ_JBDJKU010000023.1, from coordinate 6,408 downwards.
GATGACCGACGCGGCTTCACGCTGGTACGCGGCCGGCGCCAGGTGGAAATTGATGAAGCCGGGGCCGGCGATCTCGACCTTGCTGACGTCCTCGCTGCGCGGCAGTGCCTCGACCAGCGCCTGTGCCAGTGCGCGCGGATTGCTGCGCGCGGCCTTGGCCAGCAGCATCGCGGCATTGGTGGCGAAGTCGCCGTGGTCACGGGTCTTCGGGCGCTCGACCACGAAGTCCGGCGGCAGGGAGTCGGCGGGCAGGGTGCCATTGGCGCGCAAGGCTTCGATGCCTTGGCTGATCAGGGCGCGGAGGAGATTTTTCACGAGGCCTGCTGTGAGAATGAGCGGCGGAATCGCCCATTTTAGCGCAGATACCAGCGGCCACGCTGACCGAAACCTGCCTGTGGGGGCGACCGATGGCGCCTGGAGGGCGGGCGCTCAGCCGAACAGGCGGGGCTGGGGCGGCGACAGCAGGCCTCGTTCAGCAAACGAAACGGGGCGGCCCTCACCGACCACGAAGTGGTCCAGCAGGCGCACGTCCACCATCGCCAGTGCCTGCTGCAGTTCGTCGGTGATGCGGGTATCGGCGCTGGAGGGTTCCGGGTCGCCGGAAGGGTGGTTGTGGCTGAGGATCACCGCCGCCGCGTTGTGCAGCAGGGCGCGCCGCACCACTTCGCGTGGGTAGACCGGTGCGGCGTTGATGGTGCCGTGGAACAGTTCCTCGCAGGCGATCAGGCGGTGCCGGTTGTCCAGGAACAGGGCCATGAAGATCTCCCGGGCCTGCCCCCGCAGGCGGTGCTGCAGATAGCGGCCGACCGCGGCCGGGTTGTTGCCGACCGCTTCGCCGTGTTCCAGCTCGGCAGCCAGGTAGCGGTGGGCCAGTTCCAGCCCGGCAGCCAGCGTACAGCTGCGCGCCGGGCCGAGCCCGGGCAGGCGGGCCAGGTCACGCGCGGGGCGGTCCAGCAGCACCCGCAACGGGCCGTGCGCCTGCAGCAGGTCGCGCGCGGTCTGCACGGCATCGCGGCCACCGAACCCGGAGCCGAGAAACAGGGCCAGCAGTTCGGCGTCGGAAAGTGCCGTGGGCCCGCGCGCGATCAGCTTCTCGCGGGGGCGTTCCTGTTCGGGCCAGTCATGGATGGGCATGCCTGCATCATCGCCAGCCCGGGTGGCGGCTCCCATCGGTGCACACCGCAGCACCGGGTCGGGCGATGCCTCACCCGCGCCGGGTCTGCAGATAGTCGAACAGTTCCTGGTTGTTCTGCAGGCCCAGCTTGCGCTTGGCTTCGGCCTTCTGCCGGCTGATGGTCTTCGGGCTGCGCCCGCAGCGTTCGGCGACGGCATTCACGCTGAGCCCGGCCGCCAGCAGATCCAGCACTTCCTGTTCCCGCGCCGACAGCGGCGCCGGTTCGCGCGGGAACAGCAGGTCGCGCGCCTGCAGGTGGTGGCGCAGTTGTTGGGAAACGAACACCTGGCCGGCCAGTGCGGCGTTCAGTGCCTGCGGCAGTTCGGCGAAATCGGCGCATTTGTCGACCAGCCCACTGATGCCCTCGCGCAGCAGTCCGTCCAGCAGCCCGGGATGGCGGGCGCCGGTCAGCACCACCACCGGCAGCCCGGGGTGACGCACGCGCAGCGCGTCGATCAGCTCTGGACCGTCCGGGCCGTCACCCGGCATCGACAGGTCGGTCAGCACCGCATCGCAGTCGTGGTGGTCCACCAGCTCCAGCAGCTGGGCGCCGTCACGTGCACTGCCGACGATGTCCATCAGGTGGGTCTGCAGCACGATACGGATGCCATGCAGGACCACAGGATGGTCGTCGGCAATGATGATGCGTGGATGCACGAGGCTCCTCGAAGGTCGAACAGGCCACGGCAGACGGCAGCCAATGCCTGATTCTGCAAAAGCGCAGACCCGCAGAGGTATAGGAAAGGTCCGAAACCGATGCCCGGCAAACCCCGGGTCAAGCGCAACGTGCTCCATCTGCTGATAGCTGTCCGCTATGTGCACCCTGCACCGGGACATTACCGACCATCGGGTAAGCTAGCGCCCTCGTTTGCACAGGAATTCCAGGTGGCTGACTCCCCCAACGCTTCCCCCGCGCCGGCCCGCGCGCTGGAAGGTCAGAAACTGCTGTTGTGCGTCGGAGGCGGGATCGCGGCCTACAAGGCCCTGGAACTGGTGCGGCGCCTGCGCGACGCCGGTGCCCAGGTGCAGGTGGCGATGACCGCCGGTGCCCAGCAGTTCGTCACTCCGCTCAGCTTCCAGGCCCTGTCCGGGCAGCCCACCCGCACCACGCTGTGGGACAGCGCCGCCGAACAGGCCATGGGCCACATCGAGCTGGCGCGCTGGGCCGACCGCATCGTGGTTGCCCCGGGAACCGCCGATCTGCTGGCCCGGCTGGCCCAGGGCCATGCGGATGACCTGGTCAGCACGCTGTGCCTGGCCAGTACCGCGCCGTTGACGATCTGCCCGGCGATGAACCATCGCATGTGGCTGCACCCGGCCACCCAGGCCAACATCGCCCTGCTGCGCCAGCGCGGCGCGCAGGTGATCGGCCCGGTTGACGGCCCGCTGGCCGAAGGTGAATCCGGTCCCGGCCGGCTGGCCGAACCGGCCGACATCGTGGCCGCGCTGGCCGCCAACGGCGGTGCCGCCGCTGCGGTTGCCGCGCCGGAAACCCGCGCGCTGCAGGGCCTGCGCCTGCTGATCAGCGCCGGCCCGACCTATGAAGACATTGATCCGGTGCGCTATGTCGGCAACCGCAGCAGCGGCAAGATGGGCTTTGCCCTGGCCGCGGCCGCCGCCGCGATGGGTGCTCAGGTGGTGCTGGTCAGCGGCCCGGTACAGCTGCCGACGCCGCCCGGCGTGCAGCGTGTGGACGTGCGCTCGGCTGCGCAGATGCGCGATGCCGTGCTGAAGTCGCTGCCGGCCGACATCTATATCGGTGCCGCTGCAGTGTCCGACTACACGCCGCGCCAGGTCGCGCCGCAGAAGCTGAAGAAGACCGCCGACAGCCAGTCGCTGGTGATCGAGCTGGTGCGCACGCCGGACATCCTTGCCGAGGTGGCTGCGCAGACGCAGTCGCTGAAGCTGGTGGTCGGCTTTGCCGCCGAAACCCACGACGTGGAGAAATACGCGCGTGGCAAGCTGGTCGACAAGCGCCTGGACCTGGTGATCGCCAACCAGGTCGGCATCAGCGGCGGCGGTTTCGAGAGCGACAACAATGCCGCCACGGCCTTCTGGCAGGACGGTGAACAGGTATTTCCGGCCACCTCCAAGCGTGAGCTGGCCGAACAACTGCTGGCGCTGATCGCGCGGAGACTCCAGGCATGACCCAGGCTTTCACTTCCCAACCGCTGCAGGTCAAGCTGCTCGATCCGCGCTTCGGCGACAGCTGGCCGCTGCCGGCCTACGCCACCGAAGCCAGCGCCGGCATGGACCTGCGCGCGGCGCTGGATACCGCGCTGACCCTGCAGCCGGGTGACACCGCGCTGGTGCCCAGCGGCCTGGCCATCCACATTGCCGACCCGAACCTGTGCGCGGTGATCCTGCCGCGCTCGGGGCTGGGCCATCGCCACGGCATCGTGCTCGGCAATGGCACCGGCCTGATCGACGCCGATTACCAGGGCCCGCTGCTGATCAGCGTCTGGAACCGTGGCCGCGAGGCCTTCACCATCGAGCCGGGCGATCGCATCGCGCAGCTGGTGATCGTGCCGATTGCCCGCGTCAGCCTGCAGGTGGTGGATACTTTCACCGACAGCGTGCGGGGAACGGGTGGATTCGGCCATACCGGGGTGCGTTGACAGGGGACATCGATGAGCGGCATCGGGGAAGGACAGCGGGGACGGTCGTTGGGACGCAGTGCGCCACTACTGGGGGTGCTGCTGATCCTGCTGGCCGGCTGGTTCGGATGGAGCGCAGTCCAGCAATGGCGCCAGGAGGCCAACGGCCAGGCGCTGGAAGCTGCACGTGACCAGGCCGTGCAGGGCCTGCAGGAGGCCGCTGCCGGCCAGCTGAAGCAGCTGCAGCAGCAGCTGAAGAACGAGCGCGTGCAGCAGGCGCTGCAGGCCGGTGATGCCGCTGCGGCGGCACTCGCGGTCCGCGAGAGCTGGACCGGCGTCGAGCACGCCGAGATACTGACCGCCGATCTGGCCAACGCCTACGCCGACCCGGCCGCCTTTGGCTATGCCCGCCTGGCGCTACTGGAAGCGGCATTGGCCGAAGGCAAGCCCAGCCTGCGCGTGGTCCGCGATGGCGGTGGCAATCGCCTGGGCCTGGCAGCGCCGGTTCAACTGGGCAGTCTCGGCCCGGCGGTGCTCTACGTGCGCCAGCCATTGCTGCGGCTGACCTCGCCGCTGGACCAGGTGAGTGCGCCATCGGCCGGTTTCCTTGGCCTGCGCCAGGGCGCGCATGACCTCGTCGCCCAGGGCGATGCCGGCCTGGCCGAAAGCGCCGAAGCATTGGCCCGGCCGATTCCGGGGACGCCGTTGCGGCTGGTGGCCGCGGTACCCAATGTCGAACCTGGTCCGCTGGGCCTGGGTTCGCTGGCCAGCGCCATCGTTGCGCTGCTGCTGGCGTTCATCGCCGTGCTGCTGGCGGTGGGGCGCGGCCGCCTGCCGAAGTCGCTGCCGCTGCCGCGTCGGGCGACCGTGGCGGAAGCCGATCATGGCCCGACCCTGAGCGAGAGCCTGCAGATGGCGCCGCCGCCGGTGGCCGAGGCCAGCACAACTGAAAGTGCACCGCCGCCCCCGCCACCGGTTCCGGCCGAGGAACTGGCGGCCGGTATCTTCCGCGCCTACGACATCCGCGGCGTGGTTGGCAGTGAACTGACGCCGAAAACGGCGGCGCTGATCGGCCAGGCCATCGGCACCGTGGCCCTGGAGCAGGGCCTGCGCGAGGTGGTGATCGGCCGCGACGGCCGCCTGTCCGGCCCGGAACTGGCCGCAGGGTTGGCCGAGGGCCTGAGGCGCGCCGGTTGCGCGGTGATCGACATCGGCCTGGCACCGACCCCGGTCGTGTACTACGCCGCCTTCCATCTGCGTACCGGCACCTGCGTGGCGGTCACCGGCAGCCATAACCCGCCCGAGTACAACGGTTTCAAGGTGGTCATCGGCGGCGAGACGTTGTCCGGTGATGCCATCACCGATCTGTACCAGCGCATCGTCGAAGGCCGCCTGGTACAGGCCGCCGAGCCGGGCGATTACCAGCAGCGCGATGTCAGCGCCGACTACATCCAGCGCATCGCCGACGACGTGCAGCTGGACCGCCCGTTGAAGGTCGTGGCCGATGCCGGCAACGGCGTGGCCGGCGCGCTCGCGCCGCAGCTGCTGGAAGCGATCGGTGCGGAAGTCATCCCGCTGTACTGCGATGTCGACGGTACCTTCCCCAACCATCATCCCGACCCCAGCGAGCCGGCCAACCTGGAAGACCTGGTGCAGACGGTGAAGCGCTTCGGTGCCGATCTCGGCGTCGCCTTCGATGGCGACGGTGACCGCCTGGGCGTGGTCACCGGCGAAGGAAAGATCATCTATGCCGACCGCCTGCTGATGCTGTTCGCCGCCGACGTGCTGATGCGCAATCCGGGCGCGATGGTGATCTACGACGTGAAGTGCACCGGCAAGCTGTCCGACCACGTGCTGCGCAATGGTGGCAGCCCGCTGATGTGGAAGACCGGGCATTCGCTGATGAAGGCGAAGATGCGCGAGACCGATGCTGAGCTGGCTGGCGAGATGAGCGGCCACTTCTTCTTCAAGGAGCGCTGGTTCGGTTTCGACGATGGCCTGTATGCGGCTGCGCGCCTGCTGGAGATTCTGGCCCAGCGCGAGGAGACTCCGGACGAGGTACTGGCAGAGCTGCCGGAGATGGTGGCCACGCCGGAGCTGAAGGTGCCGGTGGCCGAAGGCACGCCGCATGCGCTGGTGGCGATGCTGGTGGCGGCGGCGCAGTCGCCGGACAACCCGTATGTGGGCGGTCGCCTGTCGACCATCGATGGCCTGCGCGTGGACTTCCCCGATGGCTGGGGCCTGGTGCGCGCCTCCAACACCACGCCGGTGCTGGTGCTGCGTTTCGAAGGCAACGACGAGGCGGCACTGGAACGCATCCAGGCGCTGTTCCGCAGCCAGCTGCAACCGGTGCTGGGCGACACCCCGCTGGGGTTCTGAGGTGGGGCCGGGCTGCGCCCGGCACCCGCCGAAGCAACGGCAGCAGCAACATCAACATCAACATCAACATCAACATCAATAGCGAGCTATCCGCGAGATGGCGGGGCGGTGTCGGAGTGCGGGGACGCCGCAAGTACGTCCCTGTAGGCTTGGCAGCCGCTTGCTCGTGTGCGCTGTCCTGCGCACACGGCAAGACCGGGGTTGGGCGTCCTGCCCAACCCGCCCGAGGCATGCCTCGGGCCCATGCGGCTGACACCC
>NZ_JBDJKU010000022.1:0-63025 GCF_039673015.1 Stenotrophomonas sp. TWI1409 | reverse complement strand
CTTGAGCGAGCCGAGCATCGCAGGGGAATCAGGGGCGAAGAGGTGCCGATGTCTGAGCGCAGCGAGTTCGGCACCGCCCCCTGATTCACCGAGAAGCGCAGGGGACCGGCGCGTAGCGACGGCTCGCGGCTAGCGGAGCGTTTCTTTGGTTACTTTCTTTGCGCGCAAAGAAAGTGACATCTCCCCGCAGGCGCGGAAACGATCCGGTGCCACCCATGCGTGCGCGCGCAAACAAAAACGCCCGGCGCGAGGCCAGGCGTTCCTGCACTGCCTTGGAAGCGGAGGCTTACGCCACCGTCGACGCCCGCAGCGCGGCGATGCGCTCTTCCAGCGGCGGGTGGCTCATGAACAGCTTCTTCGCGGTCGAACCGGCAATACCGAACGCCGCGATCTGCGTCGGCAGCGTGCTCTGGCCGTGGTTGAGCTGCAGGCGCTCCAGCGCGGCGATCATCTTCTGGCGGCCGGCCAGCGAGGCACCGCCTGCGTCGGCGCGGAACTCGCGATGGCGCGAGAACCACATCGAGATCATGGTGGCGAACAGGCCGAACACCATCTCCAGCACGAACACGATGATGTAGTAGGCGAAGCCGCGGCCGCCACCTTCGCGGTTGCCCGACAGTGCGCTGTCGATGATGCCGCCGACCACGCGGGCCAGCACGATCACGAAGGTGTTCAGCACACCCTGCAGCAGGGCCATGGTGATCATGTCACCGTTAGCGACGTGGGCGATCTCGTGGCCCAGCACCGCTTCGGCCTCGTCTTCGCTCATGTTGTGCAGCAGGCCGGTGGACACCGCGACCAGCGCGTTGTTGCGGTTGGCACCGGTGGCGAAGGCATTGATCTCCGGACCTTCATACACGGCCACTTCGGGCATGCCGATGCCGGCCGCCTTGGCCTGGCGCTCGACGGTAGCCAGCAGCCAGCGCTCGGTCTGGTTGCGCGGCTCGGTGATGACCACCGCACCGGTGGAGCGCTTGGCCATCCACTTGGACAGCAGCAGCGAGATGAAGGAGCCACCGAAACCGAAGATGCCGGCCATGATCAGCAGGCCGCTCATCTTGCTGGGGTCGGTTCCCAACAGCGACATCACGATGCTGGCCAGGATCAGCACGGCAAAGTTCGTGGCCAGGAAGAGGGCAATACGGGTGAACATGGGAAATTCCGGCTCGGAAGGGGTCGATATCGATCAATTTGCGGTGCGGTCAGCTTGAATTCAAGCGCCAACCTGACCGACGATTCAGCCAGCATGACCTCCCCCATTCCCTGCGGCCGTTTCGCCCCTTCGCCGACCGGCCTGCTCCACCCCGGATCCCTGCTCGCCGCCTTCGGCAGCTGGCTGCTCGCCCGCCATCACGGCGGCCTGTGGCGGCTGCGCGTCGAAGACGTCGACCCGCCGCGCACCGTGCCCGGTGCGGCGGAATCACAGCTGCAGGCGCTGGCCGCGTTCGGCCTGGTCCACGATGGCCCGGTACTCTGGCAGAGCACGCGCGGCGAGGCCTACCAGGCCGCGCTGGATGAACTGCTCGCCAGCGACCAGGCCTTTGTCTGCCACTGCAGCCGCAGCGACCTTGCCGCCAGCGGCGGCATCCATCACCGCTGCGTCGCCCGGCAACCACGACCGGACCCGGCCGTCCGCTTCCGCGTGCCGCCCGGCAGCCTTGTGCACTTCGACGATGGCCTGCGCGGCCCGCAGCAGCAGGACGTGCATGCCGAGGTCGGCGACTTCGTGCTGCGCCGCGCCGATGGCTGCTGGGCCTACCAGCTGGCGGTGGTGGTCGATGACGCCGCGCAGGGGGTGACCGAAGTGGTGCGCGGTGCCGACCTGCTCGACTCCACCGCGCGGCAGATCCTGCTGCAGCAGGCGCTGGGCCTGGCGGTACCGCGCTACTGGCACCTGCCGCTACTGCTCGATGCGCCGGGCCACAAGCTGTCCAAGTCGCTGGCGTCGCTGCCGGTGGACAGCGCACGCCCGCTGCCGGTGCTGCGCCAGCTCTGGCAGCTGCTCGGCCAAGCCCCTGAGGCGCTGGCGCAGGCACACGATCTGGACGCGCTGCTGGCCGCCGCTCGACAGGCCTTCGACCCGGCGCGGTTGCCGCGTAGCGACATCCTGTTGCCGGCCGGCGCACTTTCCGCGCCGATGTTGCAGAATCACCCTTCCCCCACCTGATACCCGGACAGCATTCCATGACATCTCGCGTCGCACTGGTCACCGGCGGAACCGGCGGCATCGGTACCGCCATCTGCCAACGCCTGGCCGACCAGGGCCACCGGGTCGCCACCAATTACCGCGACGAAGCCAAGGCCCGGGCCTGGCTGCAGGCGATGACCGAACGCGGCTACAACGTGTCGATCTTCCCGGGTGATGTCTCCGATCCGGACAGCGCCGAGGCAATGGTGCGCGCGGTCGAGGCCGAGCTCGGCCCGGTCGAGATCCTGGTCAACAACGCCGGCATCACCCGCGACACCACCTTCCACCGAATGCGCGCGGACCAGTGGCACGATGTGATCAACACCAATCTCAATTCGGTGTTCAACGTCACCCGTCCGGTCATCGAGGGCATGCGCCGCCGCGGCTGGGGCCGGGTCATCCAGATCAGCTCGATCAACGGCCTGAAGGGCCAGTACGGTCAGGCCAACTACGCGGCGGCCAAGGCCGGCATGCACGGCTTCACCATCTCGCTGGCCCGCGAGAACGCCGGTTTTGGCATCACCGTCAACACGATTTCGCCCGGCTACGTCGCTACCGACATGGTGATGGCGGTGCCGGAGGAGGTGCGTGCCAAGATCATCGCCGACATCCCCACCGGACGCCTGGGCAAGCCGGAGGAAATCGCCTACGGCGTCTCGTTCCTGGTCGCCGATGAAGCCTCGTGGATCACCGGTAGCAACCTGGACATCAACGGCGGCCACCATATGGGTTGGTAAGCCGCGCAGCGGGCCATCGCGGCGAACGCCGCCGGCCCCTGCCAAGAGTCATGCTGCGCAGCACGCAAACCCTTGTTGCGCAACATGATCGCCGCCGAAAGCCAAGCCTGGCGGGGGCTGAGGCGGTTGCAACGGCTGCTGCACTGCGCCATGCTGCGCGTCTACTGTGACGAGTACCGCTTCATGGCTGCGACCCGCATCATCAAGAAGTATCCGAACCGCCGTCTCTACGACACCGAGATCTCCAGCTACATCACCATCGAGGACGTGCGCCAGCTGATCCTGGACGGTGAAGACTTCGAAGTCCGCGACGCCAAGAGCGGCGACGACCTCACGCGATCGGTCCTGCTGCAGATCATCGCCGACCAGGAACAGGACGGCGAACCGATGCTGTCCACCCAGCTGCTGAGCCAGCTGATCCGCTTCTACGGCGACTCCCTGCAGGGCTTCATGGGCAATTACCTGGAGCGCAGCATGCAGGTCTTCCTCGACCAGCAGCAGCAGTTCCGCCAGCAGATGGGCAACCTGCTGGGCCAGACCCCGTGGGCGATGATGAACCAGCTGACCGAGCGCAACCTGGAGCTGTGGCAGGAATTCCAGCGCAACATGGGCACCGGCTTCGGTGGCCCGCGTCCGGGCGGCACCGGAACCGGAACCGGCGCAGGTACCGGCAACAAGCCGAACGAACCCGGCACCGGCACCGGCGGCAAGACCCGCCGCTGAGCTGCTGCAAGGGCTGATACGAAAACGGCGCGCCACTGGCGCGCCGTTTTGTTTGGCATCGCGCCAACCGTATGTCAGCGTTTCGCCTTGCACCCCGTGCATACGCGCTCGACCTTATAGCCCTTCGCCTTCAGCTTCTCGACCACGCCATCACTGCCCAGCAGGTGCAGCGTGCCGACCACCACCAGCGTACCGCCCTGCCCGGCCTGCAGGTACGGCAGCAGTTTCGGCACCCAGGCGTCATTGCGGCCGGTGTTGATGCGCTGATACAGCTGCGGATACTGCTGGCGCATTTCCGCCGCCATCCGGGTCCACAGCACGCGCTCGTCACCGCGGCGCCAGGCGTCGTGCAGCTGGCGTGCCTGCTCGTCGGCCTTGCCGGCCTGGTCCAGCGCTTCGGCCAGCATCTGCCGCTGTTCCTGCAGCGTCATTCCGTCAAGCATGCCGATCTGGGTGTCGATGTCTTCCAGTCCCGCGGTCTTGCGCCCGGTCTTCTGCGCACGCTCCATGAAGTGACGGTCCAGGCCCAGTGCCGGGTCCAGGCCCAGCTTCTGCATCTGCCCGACCGAAATGCTCAGGCCGACAAACCACGGCTTCATCCCCTGCATCTGCGCCAGCGGCAGCTTGTTTTCGGTGGCGAACACCTGCAGCTTCTGCCAGGTCGCGGCATCGAGATCGCGCTTGAGCTCGCTGCCATCGGTGCGCACCGCAGCCTGCACCATGCGGCTGGCCAGCTGTGGCGACTGCATGTCTTCCGGCGACAGTTCGAACACGACCCGCTGCGAGGCCTCGAACGCCTGTTCAACATCGGGCGACAACGGGTAATCCTGCGGCTTCAGCAGGTGGAAGGAACCGAGCAGGTAGAGGCGCGATTCACCCGGGCCGGTCACTTTCCACAGCAACGGCACCGGCGGCTTGGCCGCCGCTGCGCCAGCGGTATCGGCTTGCACGGTACGCGCCGCAACCAGCGGTGCCAGCGCACAGGCCGCCAACAGAACGGTGGCACGCAACAGGGATCTGATCGGCATATCAGCCTTCTCCTTCAGGCAGGTGGTAGGCCTTCTCGCCCGCTTCCACGCGCAGGTCCAACCGGTTTTCCGGTGGCGCCAACGGGCAGGTCGCGTAAGCGGTGAACGCACACGGTGGGTTGTAGGCATGGTTGAAATCGATGCGCACCGTGCCATCGGCGCCCGGCGCGTCGGTGTCCAGGTAACGCCCGGCCGGATAGCTACCGCGGCCACTGGTGCGGTCGGCAAATATCAGGAACAGCGATTGGCCGGGGGCACCAATCGCCTCCAGCCGCCAGCTGCGGCCATCACGCTGGAACTCGACCGCGCCGGCATTGGGCATTTCGGTAGTCAGTCCGGTGATGTCGACGATGGGCAGGGTCTTGCCCGGCGGGTGCGCGATGAAGCGCGCCTGCACCTGCCAGTCCGGGCCGCCCGGCCAGTACTCCAGCCCACCGAAATCGCGACGTGCCGGCGCATCGGCGTGCTTGACCCGCAGCGCATCGCGCGGACCGCGGCGGATGATGCTGAGCTGGCCTTTGCCGCCATCGAACGCCAGCAGCGTCGGCTGCGCATCCTTGTCGGTGTCGATGCGGATGCGGCCGCGCACCGGCTGGCCATCATGGCTGACATCCACACCGGCTTCGGGCGTGAACCACCATTGGCTGCCTTCACGGCGCAGCAGGCCCAGCTTGTCCGGCCCAACCGCCAGGCGGATGCCATTGGTCGCGCCGCTGCCGACGAAGTGGGATTTGTTCTGCAGCCAGTGCAGGCCGACCAGCGCGGTCCAGCCATCGGGCCGGGTCAGGTCCTGATAGCGTGCCACCCGCCACTGCTGCTGCTCGGCGGCATAGGACGGATCCTCCGCGGCCGAGGCCGGTGCCGGCGGCGTTGCCGGGCTGCAGGCGGCCAACACCAAAGCGGCCAGCAGGCCGCCCATTCCCCGATAACGCATCGATGCTCCCCTCAACGTCCGCGCAGGAACCAGCGGTCGATCTCCGCCAGCGAAAAACGGGCCCAGGTCGGCCGGCCGTGGTTGCACTGGCCGGACCGCTCGGTGATTTCCATGTCGCGCAGCAGCGCGTTCATTTCCGGCACGGTCAGGCGCCGGTTGGCGCGCACCGCGCCATGGCAGGCCATGGTCGACAGCAGTTCGTCGCGTGCACTGGCCACGCGCCGGCTCTGGCCGTGTTCGCGCAGGTCGGTCAGCACGTCGCGCAGCAGGCCTTCCGGTTCGGCATGCGCCAGCAGCGCCGGAATGCTGCGCACGTGCAGCGCACCGGGACCGGCACGGGTCACTTCGAAGCCGAGTGCGGCCAGGGTTTCACTTTCATTCTCGGCGGTGTCGGCTTCGCGCTCGCCCACCGCCAGCGTGATCGGCACCAGCAACGGCTGCGACTGCAGGCCGATGCCATCGTGCGCGTTCTTCAGCCGCTCGTAACCGATGCGTTCGTGTGCCGCATGCATGTCGACCACGATCAGGCCTTCGGCGTTCTCGGCCAGGATGTAGATGCCATGCAGCTGCGCGATCGCGTAGCCCAGCGGTGGCACGCCAGCGTCGGCACTGGTGACCGGCAGCCCGTTCTCGGTCGGCATCGGCGGCAGCGCAGCACCGCGTTCGGCGCCGGCCGGTGCGGCATACAGCGCGGCGTAAGCCGCCGGTGCATCGGCCACCTGCAATCCCAGCGGTTGCTGCGGGCGCCAACCCGAGAATCCACCACCGCCACCACTCGAACCGGCCCCCGGTGCGGCACCGCGTACCAGACCGAAACCGGAGGCACCCGCACTGGAGAGCATCGGTGCCGCGCCTGCATCCACCGGATGCGCGGAGCCGGCGCCGATGTCCTGCACCGACATGCCGGCGCGGGTATCGGCCAGCGCATCCTTCAGCGTGCGGTAGACAAAATCATGCACCAGCCGCGAGTCGCGGAAGCGCACCTCGTGCTTGGCCGGGTGCACGTTGACGTCGACGCGGGTCGGGTCAAGCTCCAGGAACAGCACGTAGGCCGGTTGGCGGCCGTGATACAGCACATCGCCATAGGCCATCTTCACCGCATGGGCGACGCTGCGGTCGCGCACCGAGCGGCCGTTGACGTACAGGTACTGCTGGTCGGCGCTGGCGCGCGAATAATGCGGCTGCGCGATCCAGCCGTGCAGGCGCAGGCCGGCGCCGCTGTGGTCGACGCGAACGGCCTGGTTGGCGAAATCCTCGCCCAGCGTTTCGGCCAATCGCGCATCGGAATACAGATCGCCCGGCTTGTAGCGGCGCGAGGCCTTGCCGTTGTGCGAGACGCGCAGTTCGACATCCGGCCGCGCCAGCGCCAGCGAACGCAGCCATTCTTCGATATGGCCCAGCTCGGTGCGCTCGGCGCGCAGGAACTTGCGCCGCGCCGGTACGTTGTAGAACAGCTCGCGCACTTCCACCGTGGTGCCCGGCGCATGCGCGCGCGGCGTCACTTCGCCGATCTTGCCGCCTTCGATCTGCAGCGCCGAACCGTGTTCGTCATGTGCGCGACGCGAGGACAGGGTGAAGCGGCTGACCGAGGCGATCGACGGCAGCGCTTCACCCCGGAAACCGAGCGTGGCCACCGATTCAAGATCGTCCAGATCGGCAATCTTGCTGGTGGCGTGGCGCGACACCGCCAGCGGCAACTGTTCCGGTGCGATGCCACTGCCGTTGTCACGGATGCGGATCAGGCGGACACCGCCCTCCTCAAGATCGATATCAACGCGGCTGGCGCCGGCATCGATCGCGTTCTCGACCAGCTCCTTGACCACCGACGCGGGACGTTCGACCACTTCGCCAGCGGCGATCTGGTTGATGAGGATCTCCGGCAACGGCCGGATCGGGCGCGGATGGGTAGCAGACGTCATGCGGGGATGATAACGGAGCGGCCGAGGGTAGAGTCGAGCCATGCTCGACTGACGGGCTACCGGGAAGGCCCGGTCGAGCGCCGCTCGACTCTACAGAAAGCAGTAACCCGCCTTTGGCGGGTTACTTGCTGCCGCCGGCCATGGTGCCGGCGGCGTCGATCTCGGCCTGGGCCCGGGCGGCATACAACGTGCCCGGCGGCGGCTGACGGCTGAAGAACGTGTGCACGCCGTCCAGTACCGCACCGGCGATCTTGCGCTGGTAGGCCGGGTCGATCAGGCGGCGCTCTTCATCCGGATTGGAGATGAACGCGGTTTCCACCAGCATCGCCGGCATGTCCGAAGTACGCAGCACCGCGAAGTTGGCGCGCTCGATGTTCGGCTTGTGGTTGTTGCCGATCCGCTTCAGGCCGCCCAGCACATGGCCGGCGGCGTCCTCGGACGCCTTCATGTAGCCGCTCTGGGCCAGATCCAGCAGCACGTTGGCGAGCGTGCCTTCGGTCTGCTGCAGGCGCACGCCACCGACCAGGTCGGCCGCGTTTTCCTTGTCCGCCAGCCAGCGGGCGCGCTGCGAAGAGGCGCCCTTGGTCGACAGCACGTACACCGACGAGCCCGTGGCCGAACGGTTTTCCGCCGCGTCGGCATGAATCGAAATGAAGATGTCGGCCTTGTTCGCACGCGCCTTCTGCGCGCGCATCGGCAGCGGAATGAACACGTCGCTGTCGCGGGTCAGGTAGGCCTTCAGGCCCGGCGTCGCGTTGACCTGGCGGGCCAGCTCACGCGCTACGGCCAGGGTCACATCCTTCTCGCGCTTGCCGGTCGGGCCGATCGCACCGGGGTCCTGGCCGCCGTGGCCCGGATCGATGGCCACCACCAGGTGGCGCATGCCAGCCTGCATGCGGATGCGCGAGGCATCGCTGGGCATGGCCGGACGTGGTGGCACCACCGTGGTCGGAACCGGTGCAGGCGCTGTGGCCGGCGGCGTGGTTACCACGGCGGCGGTACGCTGGCCGGCAAGGATCGCAGCCGGCGATGCGGACGGCGTACTGCTGGCAGCCGTGCCCGCTGCCGCGACCTGGGCCGGTGCAGTGGACGGGGCCGGGGTCGGAGTAGCCGGTGTGGCAGCGGCGGCGCTGGCCTGCTGCTGTACCTGCGCGGTCAACAGCGCGGTGGCGCGCGCGGCGTCGTTGCGCGACTGCGCGCTCTCGGCCGGCGTCGGTGCGGGCGTGTTGACCGGTGCCTGCGGCTGCACCGCCGGCGTCGCCGGCGTCGCTGGCGGGCGGCTGGCGGCCACGGCCGGGCCATCGCCCGGCCATTCGATCACCAGCTTGGATTCATTGCCTTCGCGCTGCATCTGTGGGCGGAACGGCGCCACCGATTCAGCAAGGTCGAAAACGACACGGAAGGTCCCCGGCACCGGCTGTCCGGTACGCACCGCCGTGACCACGCCCTGCGCGGCCGGCATTTTCAGGTTGCGTATGGCGCTGGAGTCCGGGAAATCGACCACCAGGCGGTTCGGTCCGGCCAGCGACAAGGTCTTGTAACCGCCACTGCCGACCAGCGAGATCTCGGCACGGGTGCCGGTGGCGCCGGTATTCAGCAGGACCTGACGGACTTCACCGGCCCACGCACTGACGCTCGCCAGACTCAGTCCGACGGCGGCACAGATGGCAATGAGACGGTTCCCCGGGCGCATGGCTCAGGATTCAATCACCGCGCTGAACGGAATGCAACACCTTTTTCCTTAATAATCCGTAACCTGCCGGTGTTTGTTCTCGTCAGCCGACAGAAATGGCCTGCAAGTCGCCCCCTTGGGGGAGCCGTTCCAGCCATACATGTCCGACGTCGCTGGCTCCAGTGAGACGGACGCGACGCCCCTGCCCCTCGATCTCCAGCGCCACCACTAGGTCGGTCGGCGGCAGCGCGCCAGCGCCGCGTTCCGGCCATTCCACCAGCCACAACACCGCGCTGCCCTCGTCCAGTCCGAGAAAATCGAGCTCGCCGGCCTGGCCGATCCGGTACAGATCCAGATGCCAGGCCTCGCCACCGCTGGCCAGCGGATAGCGCTCGACCAGGGTGTAGGTCGGGCTGCGGATCGCCCCCTGCACGCCCAGTGCGCGCAGCAGTGCGCGGGCGGTGGTGGATTTGCCGGCGCCCAGGTCGCCGCGCAGTTCGACCAGCGCCTGCGGCGGTCGGGTGGCGGCCAGCCACTGCCCGAGCAGTTCAGTGGCATCGCTGTCGGCAAGGAAGAAATCGATCATCGGGAAAGTTCCGGGTTGGCCAGTCGCCGCAGCGGCGACAGCAGATCAGTTGGAAGCAGGCCGCGCGCGCCGTCGGCGGCAGCGACGTCGCCGGCAAGCGCATGCAACAGCGCACCAGCGGCGGCGGCATCGAAGGCGGCCAGGCCTTGCCCACGCAGGCTGGCGATGATGCCTGTCAGCAGGTCTCCCATGCCACCCACGGCCATGCCGGGATTACCAGCCGCAATCAGTCGTGGCCGTTGCCCCGGCGCTGCGACGATGCTGCCGGCGCCCTTCAGCACCACCACGGCGTGGAAGCGCTCGGCCAGTGCCTGCGCGCAGGTGAAGCGATCGGCCTGGATGTCAGACGTGCTGCAACCCAGCAGGCGCGCGGCCTCGCCCGGGTGTGGCGTAAGGATGGCGTCGGGCAGCGCGCGCGGATCCTGCGCCAGCAGGTTCAGTGCATCGGCATCGACCACCAGTGGCCTGGCGCTGGCCAGCACCCGCGCAAACAGTGCGCGCGCCCATTCGTCCTGGCCCAGACCGGGGCCGATCGCCACCACCGTGGCCTTGTCCAGCAGTGCCGGCAGCGCGTCACCATCTTCCAGTGCATGGGTCATGGCCTCGGGCAGCCGAGCCAGCAACGGGCCAACGTGGTCGCGGCGGGTGCCCAGGCTCAGCAATCCAGCACCCGCGCGCAACGCCGCTTCAGCCGCCATGGCGATGGCGCCGCCGCTGCCATGGTTGCCGCCGACGCACAGCACGTGCCCGGATTCGCCCTTGTGGGCATTGGTGCGGCGCGGCGGCAGCAGGGCTGGCAGGCGCACCTGCGTCCAGAGCTGCGCAGCGGGTGACACGCCCTGCCATGCGGCCGCGGGTAGCTGCAGCGGCGCCAGCGCCTTCCGCCCGCAATGGTCCAGCGCATCGCCGGTGTACAGCCCGCGATGCGGCACGATGAACTGCACGGTCAGCGCCGCCCTCACCGCCTCGCCCGGTACGGCGCCGCGGTCGGCATCCACGCCACTGGGGACGTCCAGCGCCAGAACCGGTGCCGCCTGCGCGTTGAGCGCGGCAATCAGCGTCCGCGCCACGCCCTCCGGCACGCGATCGAAGCCCAGCCCGAACAGGGCATCGACCCAGATATCGGCCTCGGGAAGCGCGCCGTCGAAATCGGTGAGGGTGCCGCCGTCGGATGTGAATTCCGATGCTGCACGCTGTGCCAGCGCGGTTGACGGTGGCTTACCCGGCAAGGCGATCACCGTCACCTCACGTCCGGCCTGCAGCGCATGGCGGGCCAGCACATGGCCGTCGCCGCCGTTGTTGCCCGCACCAACCACCACGCCGATCCGCTGCGCCTGCGGCCAATGCTGCAGCAGGCACTGCCAGGCGGCTTGGCCGGCCTGTGCCATCAGGCCCCAACCGCCCTCTGCGGCCAGCGCCGAGGCCTGCGCATCAAGCGCACGCGCGGCAGCGGAATCGAAAAGATCGGCAAGGTTGGCCATGCAGGGATTTTATACTGGTGCACATGTCCCCCGCCCCCATCCCTGTCGATCCGGCCCAGGCCGTGCAGCGCATCCGTGAACTCGCCCGTGCGCATGGCTTCCAGCGCTGCGGTATCGCCGGCATCGAGCTGGGCGAGGATGAGGCGCACCTGGCCGACTGGCTGGGCCAGGGCCTGTACGGCACGATGGACTGGATGGCGCGCCACGGCACCCTGCGCGCGCGCCCGGCCGAGCTGCTGCCCGGCACCGTACGGGTGATCTCGGTAGGCATGGACTACAGCCACAAGGACGACACCGAAGCCTGGGCAACCCTGGCCGACCCGGGCCGCGCCTACGTGGCCCGTTACGCCTTGGGCCGCGACTACCACAAGCTGATGCGCAACCGCCTGCAGAAGCTGGCCACGCAGATCAACGATGAAGTGGCACCGCTGGGCTACCGCGTGTTCGTCGATTCGGCGCCCGTGCTGGAACGCGCACTGGCGCGCAATGCCGGCCTGGGCTGGATCGGCAAGCACACCTGCCTGATCGATCGCCATGGCGGCTCCTGGTTCTTCATCGGCGAGATCTACATCGATATCCCGCTGCCGATCGATGCAGCGGCCACAGCACACTGCGGTACCTGCACGCGCTGCATCGATGTCTGCCCGACCCAGGCCATCACCGGCCCTCAGCGGCTGGACGCGCGGCGCTGTATCTCCTACCTGACCATCGAGCACGACGGCGCCATTCCCGAAGAGATGCGGCCGTTGATCGGCAACCGCATCTACGGCTGTGATGACTGCCAGCTGGTCTGCCCCTGGAACAAGTTCGCCAAGCGTACCGACGAAGCCGACTTCCGCGCGCGCAACAACCTCGATACCGCGCGGCTGGACCAGCTGTTCGCCTGGGATGAAGCCGAGTTCCTGCGCCGCACCGAAGGCAGCCCGATCCGGCGCAGCGGCCACGAGCGCTGGCTGCGCAACATCGCCGTGGCACTGGGCAATGCACCGCCCTCGGCCGAAGCGCTCGCCGCATTGCACACCCGCATCGATGATCCCTCGCCGCTGGTGCGTGAACACGTGCAGTGGGCGCTGGGCCAGCATACGGTGCGCTGACGTGCGATCCTGAGCCCCCGTTCCGCCCGCAGCACGCCGTTCCCATGCAGCCACGCAACAACGACATCCTCACCCCCAGCCAGCTCAACACCCTGGCCCGCGACCTGCTGGAAGGCAGCTTCCCGGCGATCTGGGTCGAGGCCGAACTGGGCAGCGTGGCGCGCCCTGCCTCCGGGCACCTGTATTTCACCCTGAAGGACGCACGTGCGCAGCTGCGCGCGGCGATGTTCCGGATGAAGGCGCAGTACCTGAAGTTCGTGCCGCGCGAAGGCATGCGCGTGCTGGTGCGCGGCAAGGTGACGCTGTACGACGCCCGTGGCGAGTACCAGATGGTGCTGGACCACATGGAAGAAGCCGGCGAAGGCGCACTGCGCCGCGCCTTCGAGGAGTTGAAGGCACGCCTGGAGGCCGAGGGCCTGTTCGACCCCGCACGCAAGCGGCCGCTGCCGGCGCACGTGCAGCGCCTGGCAGTGATCACCTCGCCCACCGGTGCCGCCGTACGCGACGTGCTGAGCGTGCTCGGCCGCCGCTTCCCGCTGCTGGAAGTGGACCTGCTGCCGACCCTGGTCCAGGGCAGCAGTGCCGCCGCGCAGATCACCCGCCTGCTGCAGGCCGCCGACGCCAGTGGCCGCTACGACGTGATCCTGCTGACCCGCGGCGGCGGCTCGCTGGAAGACCTGTGGGCCTTCAACGATGAAGCCCTGGCCCGAGCGATCGCCGCCAGCCGCACCCCGGTGGTGTCGGCGGTGGGCCACGAAACCGACTTCAGCCTCAGCGATTTTGCCGCCGACCTGCGCGCACCGACGCCGTCGGTGGCGGCCGAGCTGCTGGTACCCGACCAGCGCGAACTGGCCCTGCGCCTGCGCCGCACGGCCGCCCGCATGGTGCAGTTGCAACGGCATGCGATGCAGCAGGCGATGCAGCGCGCCGATCGTGCCCTGCTGCGCCTGAACGCACAGAGCCCGCAGGCGCGGCTGGACCTGCTGCGCCGCCGCCAACTGGATCTGGGTCGGCGCCTGCATGCCGCCTTCAACCAGCAACAGGAACGCCGTGCCGCGCGCCTGCGCCATGCGGCGGCAGTGCTGCGCGGGCACCATCCGCAACGCCAGCTCGACGCGATGCAGCGCCGCCTGGCAGCCCTGCGCGGGCGCCCGCAGATTGCGATGCAGCGTCTGCTGGAACGCGATGCACTGCGCCTGCGCGGGCTGGCGCGTTCGCTGGAAGCCGTCAGCCCGCTGGCGACCGTGGCGCGTGGCTACAGCATCCTGACCCGCAGTGACGATGGTGCCCTGGTGCGGCACGTCGACCAGGTGCAGCCGGGTGACGCCCTGCAGGCCCGCGTTGGCGACGGCGTGATCGAGGTGCAGGTCAAGTAAAGGGGTGTTCGGCAGGGCTGCGCCCTGCACCTGCAGAAGCGTTCAAGCAACAGCAACAGCCGAAGCAACAGCCAAAGCTGGTATTCCGTGGGATGGCGGGGCGGTGTGGCTGTGCAGGACACGCCGTAAACCCCGCTCCGCGGTCCGGCCCAGCCGCTGGCGGCTGTGCGTTCGGGCGCTTGCGAAGCAGTGCTTCGCAAACGAAGCGCCCTCACCCATGGGGGCTCGATGGCGCCATCCATGGCGCCAACGGTCCTGCACAACCACACCGCCCCGCCTCTGACAGATTCCGGAGGCTGTTGGTAGTTGTCGACCTTGGTCGACACGGTAGATCCACGCATGCGTGGATGAATCTCCATCGGAATCGAATATTTCGATATCGGAACGATTTGAGCCGAGCATGGCTCGGCTCTACAGAAGAGCGAACAGATTGCGAGAATCTGTCGAAGGCGGGGTGGGTCCGGTTGCGGGGGCGTGAGCCGCATGGATGCGGCGACCGAGCTTACATGGACGTACTTGCAGCGGCCCCCGCAACCGGACCCACCCCGCCATCCCACGGAATGCACGCTGTTGCTGTTGCTTCGGCAGGTGCAGGGCGCAGCCCTGCCGAACAACCCTCTACTTTGCCTGCTCGCAGAACTTCTGCCGGTATTCGAGTGCCTTCGGCATCAACGCCTGCAGGTTCTGGATGCGGGTACCCGGGTTGGGATGGGTCGAGGAGAATTCCGGCGGCGCCTGGCCACCGCTGGCCTGGCCCATGCGCTGCCACAGCGGCACCGCCTCGCGTGGATCGAAGCACGCCGCTGCGGCCAGCATCAGCCCCACTTCATCGGCCTGCGTCTCGTGGCTGCGCGCATACGGCAGCAGATACCCATAACCCATCGCCGACATCATCATCTGTTGCTGCTGTGCATCCATGCCGCTGGCGGCGCCGGCCATCTGCCCGATCTGGGTCAGCTTCTGCTGGGCCATGCGCTGTGCACCGTGGCGCAGCAGCGCATGGGCAATCTCATGGCCCATCACCACCGCCATCGCATCACGGGTCCGCGCCACCGGCACCAGCCCGGTGTAGACCGCCATCTTGCCGCCCGGCAGGCAGAACGCGTTGGCCTGCTCGGATGGGATCACATTCACTTCCCACTGGAAATCCCGCGCGAAATGCGCCGGCTGCACGCCGTGCTCCTGGGCCAGCGCGGTCTCCACCACATCGACCTTGGCAATCAACCGCTGGGCGATGTCGCGCACATCGCGCGCGATCGGCGCATTGGGATCCATCGGCCGTTCCTGCGACAGGATCTGCTGGTAGGCCTGCAGCCCCAAAGCGGTCTCCTGCCGCGCATCCAGGCTGCTGTCGATCATCACCTTCTCGCCGGTATACGGATCCACCGTGCGGTTGGAAAACCAGTAGAAGACCGCATAGCCAGCGGCCAGCAATAGCACCCACCAGCGGATGTTGCCGAACAGGCCGCGCCGTTGTGGGCCTTGCGGCGAGCGGGAGAAGGGATCATTGCGCATCGGGTCGGCTTCCAGCGGGCCCCGCCGGCCGGCGGGCACGGCGCAATCTTAGTGCGCCGATGCCAGCAACGGGTGAAGCCGGCCGCCGATCAGATGCCGCGTACCAGGCGGAAGCCGATGCGCGCGTTGGTGGTATCCGAGTCCTGGGATTGCCGCCAGGCGGCACGGGTCTGCTCCGGCGCATTGGCCCAGTTGCCGCCCCGGATCACCCGTGCGCGGCAGCCCGGGTTGAACCAGGCGGCGCCATCGGAGGGCGCGCGCCGGTAGCTGGCATGCCAGCAATCGGCCACCCATTCGCTGAGATTGCCGCCCATGTCGTGCAGGCCGAAGGCATTGGCCTGGAAACTCCCTACCGGTGCCGGCCCCCACCAGCCATCGCCATAGCCGATGAAGGCGTTGTGCCAATGCCGCCCGGACGGCGACACGTCCTTGCTGCCGGTGAAATTGCCGCTGCCCGGCGGCGGCGTGCCGGCATCGCCCCAGGGGTAGCGACCACTGCTGCCACCGCGCAGCGCGTACTCGAACTCTGCTTCACTGGGCAACCGGTAGCTGCGCCCGGTCTGCTCGGACAACCACGCCGCATAGTTTTCGGCATCGCGGATGCTGACGTGCATCACCGGCGAATTGGCCATCGCGCGGCCACCGTCGTAATCCGAGCGCCAGTCCACGCCGCTGCGGCGGATGAAGTTGCCGCTGCGTTCGTCATAGACCACCGAATGGCCGCGCCGCGTCGCCCGTGGGCGCGCATTGGTCGCCTTCACGTAGCGCTGGAAATCGCTGACCGTGACCTCGGTGATCGCCATCGCAAAGCCTCGATCAAAGCGCACATAGTGCGATGGTCGCTCGGCATCGCTCGAGCCCGGCTCGGCATCGCCGGCGCCCATCTGGAAACCGCCATGCGGCACCACCACCATCTGCGGCCCGCGTCCGCCATCGCGCATGGCGTCGCTGAACACCTGGCCCGGGCGGAAGCTGCCGTAGTGGGTGGCCAGGTCGATACGCTCACGCAGCTGGGCCACCACCGCGTCTCCCGGCAGGGCGATGCGCAGGGCCTCGGCCAGTTTCTCGCGCGCCGGCTTCAGGCCCTGCGGCGTGGACAGGTCGCGCAGGCCGTCATCGCGCAGCTGCAGCAATGCCGCCGCACGGATCTGCTCGATGCGCTCGAACGCGTCGGCGATGGTGGGCGACGAGTCGCGCACCTTGCTCGCTTCGGCCAGCCAGCTGCCGGCGCTGGCGAAATCACGCGTGCGTGCCGCGTCTTCGGCGCGGCGGATCAGTCCACTTTCGGCCGCGGCCAGTCCCTGCCGTGCGCGGCTGTTGTCCTCATCCAGTGCCAGTGCCTCACGGAAGTTGCCGATGGCCCCGTCCCCGTCCTCGCCGATCCGGTCCGAGCGCAGGTCCTCTTCGCCGGCGCGGTTGTAAGCCACCACACGCTGGGCAAGCTCCACCCGTCCCTGCAGCGCACGCACCTTTTCGTCCTTTGGCGCCAGCGTCAGCAACACCAGCGCCTGGCGGCTGGCCTCGGCCAGCGCCTCGCGCTGCTTCAGCGGCCGCACCAGCAACGCATCCGCCTGCTGCTGCAGGCGCTGGCGGGCGCGCTGCAGGCCTTGGCGGGCCTGGCGGTCATCCGGATCCTCTTCCTGTACCGCCAGCCACAGCGGGATGGCGGCATCGGCATCCTCATAGAGCCGTCCTTCGGCGAACGCCTGCTCGGCGGCGCGGCGCAACTGGGCCAGGCTGCGGCCCTGGCGGTCCACCCGCGGCGGCGTCCACTGCTGTACATCCTCGGCGGCATCCTCACCGGCGATGGTCACGCTGCCCTGCCCGGCCTGCGGGCGCTCGTCGCTGTCTGCGTCCGCGGACGGGCGCGCCTGTTCCCCGGCACTCCGGTCCGTTGCCGTGGGGGGCGACGGCGTGCAGCCGGCCAGGGCCAAGGCCAGGGCGGTGCACAGCACGGGTGACAACGAAAAACGCAAGCAGAGCCTCCTTCGGCACGGACGCGCACCGACGTTAGGCTATTCTCCCCTGCCTGAGCAAACCCGAGTAGTAGGCCCTGACCCGTGGCAACCTGGATCACCACCCCCGCCGAGCTGGATGCGTACTTCCAGCAGCGCCCGACCCGCATCGGCCTGGATACCGAATTCATCCGTGAGCGCACCTTCTGGCCGCAGCTGGCCCTGGTGCAGATGGCGGTCGGGCAGGACATCCTGCTGATCGACCCGCTGATTCCCGGCATGACCGAGGCGCTGGCGCCGTGGCTGGCCGATGAATCCATCACCAAGGTGATGCACAGCGCCAGCGAAGACCTGGTCGCCTTCAAGTGGGCGTGCGGCGTGCTGCCGCGACCACTGTTCGACACCCAGATCGGTGCTGCGCTGGCCGGCATCGGCGGCGGCATGGGCTACCAGAAGCTGGTGGCGGAAATCACCGGCGTCGCCCTGGCCAAGGGCGAAACCCGTTCGGACTGGATGCGCCGCCCGCTTTCGGAGTCGCAGCTGCAGTATGCCGCCGACGACGTCGAGCACCTGTTCGCGCTGCATGACGCCATTGATGCCAAGCTGCAGGCACTCGGCCGCCAGCAGTGGCTGCATGACGATGGCGAGCGCCTGCTGGCCAGCGTCGCCAATGACGAAGACCGCTGGCCGCATCTGGCGATGCGCTCGGCGCAGTTCCTCGACGCGGCCGCACAGCACCGCCTGCTGCGCCTGCTGCGCTGGCGTGATGTACAGGCACGCAACAGCGACCGCCCGCGAAGCTGGATCCTGGACAACGAACTGGCCGCCACCCTGGCGCGCACGCCACCGGCCGACGAGGCTGCGCTAGGCAAGCTGTTCGAGCAGTTCCCGAAGGCACCGCGCAAGCTGGCCGGCGCGGTCTGGCAGGCGCTGTCCACACCGCTGGCCGATGAGGCCGGGGCACCGCTGGCGCTACCCGCCAACGACAGCAACAAGCAGGCGGTGAAGAAGCTTCAAGACGCGGTGGCCGAGCGCAGCCGCGAGCTGGGCCTGCCGGATGGCGTGCTGGCCTCTCGCAAGCATCTGGAAAGCTATCTGGAACGCCGCCAATGGCCGGCAGCACTGGCCGGCTGGCGCCAGCAGGAACTGGAGTCGCGGCTGCAGGCACTGCTGCCGGCACGTTGATGGCACAAGGCGCCGGACCACGCCGGCGCCGTGCACCTCAGGCCTGCAGGGGCCGTGCTAGGGTTTGCCGGTACTGACAAGGAGACGTCGATGCAGACCCTCAAGATCGCGACCGCCTGCGCACTGCTGCTAACCCCGTTGGTCCTGGCATGCGCTGGGCAGGCCGCACCGCTTTCCTATGCACAGGAAAAGGAGAACACAGCCAAGCTGGTGGACATCATTGACGGTGCCACCCGCGATGGTCTGGTTGCCGTGCTGGTGCCGGCCCCGTATGTCGTGCACAACGGCGGGCCAGGCGTCGGCTCTCCGGTCCCCGGCTTTCATCTGGGCAACCGCTCGACCGACCTGCCCGGGTTCTCGACGCGGGTGTCCTTCCAGCACAAGGACATTCCCTCCCAGGGCTATGTGCAGCTGTTCAACACCAACGAACTGGAAACCGGCCCGCAGCGGACGGTGTTGATGGACGTGTTCGAGGTGCATCTGATTCCGCCGGGCACCTATCTGCTGAACGGTGCGGAGAACTACCGCCTGAACACCCGCGTGGCCAAGCTGAAGCCGCTGGGGACCATGGACGAAGTATCGAAGGACATCGGCGCCACCCGCCTTGCCGACGTCGACTACCGTTTCTATTCCTGGAAGAAGGTCTGGGTACCACCGGGCGTCCTGACCGATCAGCACTCCCAGCAGGTCTGCATCTCGGTGCACGTGGCTTCCGGCAACTGCGTGGCATGGGGCACCCAGAACTATGAAACCTCGCGCCCCACCGAAGGCTACTGGGATGACAGGATCGTCCCTGAAGACATCCCTGCCGTACGCATCCAGGCGGTCATCGCCAAGGCCCACGCGCCACTGGCCTTCACTGCCCACGAAGGGCAGATCCTGCTCAGCCCCTTCATTGTTGCCGCCGACGGCGATATCGATTTCAACGCGAACGACTGCGCACCGGTCGACAAGCTGACGGGCTGCGCCCTGCGCCGCTTCAGGGTGCACTACCAACCCGCGCCGTTGGACGCTGCACGCAAGCACATCGCAATCACCTCGCGCGGCCTCAACGGCAAGCAGCGCAAGGTACTGGAGCGGATGGAGGCGATGCAGCTGCAGGTGCTGGGCCCCAGTGCGCCGTCCGATGCAGCGCTGGGCAAGGGCGTCAGCGCCACGCCTTGAGCACGGATGATGCCTGACCAGCAACGAAAAACGGCGCTCGATGAGCGCCGTTTCCGTTACACGACGGGGTGGGCTTACCAGTTCATGTTCAGCGAGACACCGACGGTGCGCGGCTCGTTGTAGACCGCGGCCATGTAGTTCTCGATCACACCCTTGAGGTTCTTCTCGTTGGTGATGTTGCGCGCGAACAGCGCCACTTCGTAGGCACCGTAGCTACCCGAGTAGCCGATCTTCAGGCCACCCTCGAAGTCACCCTTGGAGTTGAACTCCTTGCTGTCGTACAGCACGAAGCTGGTGTAACCCTGCTTGTTCCAGTCGGTGGAGACGAACATGGTGCCGGCGTCGCTGACCGGGAAGTCGTAGCGGGCCGCCAGGTTGACGTTGTACTTCGGCGCGTTCGGCAGCGGGTTGCCGTCGATCTGCGCGAAGGTGTTGGCACCGACCTTGATGGTCGGGTCGCCGACGGTGCAGACCACCTGGCCATTGAGGCCGCAGACCTGCGCGTACACGCGCTTGTCCTTGATCTCGCTGTGCAGCAGGCTCAGGCCGGCGCTCAGGGTCAGGTTCGGGATCGGACGCAGCTCCATGTCCGCTTCGAAACCGTAGGCCTTGGCCTTGTCGGCGTTGAACAGCACGCCGTTGCCGTCCGAATCGTTGCCGTTGAGCTGGATGTCGTTGACGGTGTAGGTGAACGCGGTGGCGTTCAGGCGCAGGCGGTTGTCCCACAGGCTGCTCTTCACGCCCGCTTCCCAGGACAGGATGGTCTCGGAATCAGCGGTGGTGAAGTCGGCATTGAACACCGCCGAACGGCCCTGGATGGTCGGGCCGCGGAAGCCGCGTGCGACCTTGGCGTAGACGCTCACGTCCGGCGTGATCTGATACATCGCGCTCAGATCCCAGCTCGGGGTGGTGTCGGACATCTTGACGTCGGTGCGGCCCTTGTAGGTGACCACGCCAGCGGCAGTGTCAGCCGTCTTCAGCAGGCGGGTGTGCTTCTCGTCCTTGGTCTGGCGCAGGCCGGCAGTGACGGTGAACTTGTCGGTGAAGGCGTAGCTGATCTGGCCGAACCCGGCCCACGAGGTGTTCTTGTTGCGCAGGCGCACCCAGTTGTTCGGGTTGCGGGCCGCGCCCTGCAGGAACCATGCACGCTGGTAGAAGTCGGTGGTGTCGCTGCCGTTGAAGTAGAACGCACCGGCCTGCCACTGCAGGGCGCTGTCGTCATGGCTGGCCAGGCGGAATTCCTGGGTCCACTGGTCCAGGTCACGGATGCGGCCCATCGACTGGCCGTAGCCGTTCGGCACGCCGTTGACCGGGAAGTTCACCGCGGCACCGCCGTCGGTGTCGCCACGGCTGTAACCGGAGGTGGTTTCGTAGGCGGTGATCGAAGTGAAGTCGATCGCGCCGAAGTCATAACGCGCCTTCACCGAACCGCCATAGGTCTTGTACGCCTGCGGGTTGTTGCCGGCTTCGTCGTAGGCGACCTTGTCGCGCGGCACGTCGGTCTTGTTCGAGCCCTTGGTCAGCGCACCGCGCAGGAACAGGGTTGAGGTGCCTTCGTAATCACGGGCGTGGGCCGAGGCCAGGATCGAGAACTGGTCGCTCGGGGTCAGCAGCAGCTGGGCGCGCACGTTGCGGTCATCGAAGCCGCCCATGGCGTTCTTCTTCGGGCTGACCGTGCCGTCGGCGCTCGGGCCCTTGTAGGTGTTGTCGACGTAATCGTCGCGGTGCTGGTACAGGGCCGACACACGGAACGAGGCGATGTCGTTGATCGGGCCACCGAAGCCGCCGTCGATCGACACGCTGTTGTAGGACGCGTAGCTGGCGCTGACACGGCCGGTGTAGTCCTGGGTCGGCTTCAGGGTGTCGAACTTGATGATGCCGGCGGTGGTGTTGCGGCCGAACAGCGAGCCCTGCGGGCCGCGCAGCACTTCCACCTGGTCCACGTCATAGACCGGGTTGGACTTCAGCACCACGTGTTCCAGCACCACGTCGTCCTGGATGATCGACACCGGCTGCGAGGCACCGAGGTAGAAGTCGATGTTGCCCAGGCCACGGATGTAGAAGCGCGGGAAGATGCGGCCGGTGGTGGTTTCCGCATACAGGCTCGGCACGCGGCCGGACAGCGCCAGCAGGGTGTCGTCGCCGCCGGCGGTGAAGTCGCGCATGCGCTCGCCCTGCACCACGCCCACCGAGACCGGCACTTCCTGCAGGTTCTGCTCACGGTGTTCGGCGGTCACGGTGATCGTGTCCAGGCCGGTCGGGGTCGGCGCGCTGTCCTGTGCGGCGGCGCCGAAGCTGCCGACCAGGGCCAGGCCGGCACAGGCCAGGGCCAGCGGATGGCGGCGGAAGGAAACAAAGGAAGACGACATACCCGACAGGCGGCGGGAATCGGAATGGGAGGGCATGAAATGCTCTGAGGAGGCGTCCGTGCGGCCTGCGCGAGCCGGGCGGCAAAAAGGAGGATAACTGCGCAAGCCGCCATTATCCCCCAAATTGTTACGATTTCGTTGCGCAGCACCCAAACCCGGCGAAACAAGCGGTTTCGGCACAGTCACCGGGCATTCGGCACGCCCCGAAGGCTTGACTCAGGGCAGCGGGGTCAACGCCACATCGACCATCGCCAGCAGCCGCTCGCGGCTGATGCCGTCACGGGCCTGCACCGAAATGCCGTGCAGCACCGTGGCGAAGTGATCGCCCAGTGCCTGCACCGCCACATCGCCAGCCAGCTGCCCTTCGGCCTGCGCCTGCTGCAGCCGCGCAATGATCGCCGCCGTACGCTGGCGACGATGGCTGGCCAGCCAGTCCCGTACGCCCTCGCCATCGGGCGACACGCTGCTGGCCGAGGACACCACCAGGCAACCGTGTGGCCGCCCGCGCCGGGTGTAGGTCAACACGGCGTCACGCAGCATGGACCCGATCGCCTCGCGCAGCGTGGCCTGCTCCAGCGCGCGCGGCGCGAAGCCGCCCTCGCCTTCCTCATACAGCGCAACGGCTTCGCGGAACAACTGCTCCTTGCTGCCGAACGCGGCATAGATGCGTGCAGAGGCGATGCCCAGTGCCTCGACCAGTGCCGACATCGACGTGCCCTCATAACCGTGCTGCCAGAACAGCAGCATCGCCTTGCGCAACGCCTGGTCCCTGTCGAATTCGCGCGGTCGCCCTGCCATCTGCCTGCCTGCTCCAGTGAGGCGCGCAGTGTAACGCGGGTGTTGACCACCGCGAGGGTCGCGCCTATTCTTTGTTGATCGACAAACAATTGGAGCGACACATGCAGACCCTCAAGGGCCCCAGCCTGCACCTGGCGCAGTTCGCCGGCGACCAGGCCCCGTTCAACAGCCTCGCCAGCATTGCCGCGTGGGCCGCCGGCCACGGCTTCAAGGCCCTGCAGATTCCCGCGTGGGATGCACGCCTGTTCGACCTGGCCACGGCTGCCGACAGCCAGGACTACTGCGACGACCTCCGCGGCACCCTGGCCGAGCACGGCCTGCAGGTCAGCGAACTGACCACCCACATCCTCGGCCAGCTGGTGGCCGTGCATCCGGCCTACGACGAGCTCTGCGATGGCTTCGCCCCCGAAGCACTGCGCGGCAACCCGAAGGCCCGCAGCGAATGGGCGCAGCAGCAGCTGCACCTGGCCGCCCGTGCCTCGCGACGGCTGGGCCTGCAGGACATGGGCACCTTCTCCGGCTCGTTCGCCTGGCCGTATCTGTTCCCGTTCCCGCAGCGCCCGCCGGGCCTGATCGACGCGGCGTTCGACGAACTGGCACGACGCTGGCGGCCGATCCTCGATGCCTGCGAGGACAACGGCGTCAACCTCTGCTACGAGATCCATCCCAGCGAAGACCTGCATGACGGCACCAGCTTCGAGCGCTTCTTCGAACGCGTCGACCAACACCCGCGCTGCCGCATCCTGTTCGATCCCAGCCACTTCGTGCTGCAGCAGCTGGACTACCTGGAGTACCTGGACATCTACCACCCGCTGATCCGCATGTTCCACGTCAAGGATGCGGAGTTCCGCCCGAGCGGCCGCCAGGGCATCTATGGCGGGTATGCCGACTGGACCGAGCGCGCCGGCCGCTTCCGCTCGCTGGGCGACGGCCAGGTCGACTTCAAGTCGATCTTCTCCAAGCTGGCCCAGTACGACTACACGGGCTGGGCGACGCTGGAATGGGAGTGCTGCCTGAAGGACCAGGAAGCCGGCGCGCGCGAAGGTGCCGCGTTCATCCGCGACCACATCATTCCGGTCACCGACAAGATCTTCGACGACTTCGCCGGTGCACCGATCAGCACCACACAGATGCAGCAGATGCTCGGCATCGCCTGAGCCCCAACGGAGCAACCCCCATGAACACCCTTTCTTCCGCTGGCACTGCCGGCGACGATGCCCTGCGCCATCACTACCTGCGTATCGACGGCCAGCGCGTGCATTGTGTTTCCGCCGGCCATGGCGAGCCGGTGCTGCTGATTCCCGGTTGGCCGCAGACCTGGTATGCCTGGCGCCACGTGCTGCATGCGCTGGCCGAAGCCGGTTTCGAAGCCATCGCGGTCGATCCACCGGGCATCGGCGAATCCGACCGCCCTGCCCACGGCTACGACACTGGGAGTGCCGCCGCCGTCCTGCACCAGACCATGCAGGCACTGGGCCACGATCGTTACCAGGTGGTCGGACATGACATCGGCATGTGGATCGCCTATGCGCTGGCCAGCGATCAGCCGCAGGCCGTGCGCCAGCTGGCGGTCACCGAAGCGGTGATTCCCGGCCTGGCGCCGGAACCGGGCATCTTCGCCGCACCGGCTGACAACATCTTCCTCTGGCACTTCATGTTCAACCAGGTGGCCGACCTGCCGGAAGCACTGATTACGGGGCGCGAGCGCGCCTACCTGGAATTCATGTTCGACCGCTGGTCGTACCGCCGTGATGCGGTGGCCGCCGATACCTACATTGCCGCCTACAGTCGGCCCGGTGCACTGAGGGCGGGCTTCGCCTGGTACCGCGCGATTCCGGAAACGATCCGCCAGAACAAGCTGCGTGCGCAGCACCGTTTGCCGATGCCGGTGCTGGCGATCGGCGCCGAACACGCCACTGGCGATGCCCCGATGCTGACCCTGCAACCGCATGCCGATGATGTGCGCGGCAGCATCGTGCCGGGCTGCGGCCACTTCATCATGGAAGAAGCGCCGCAGGCGTTCCTTGCACAGCTGCTGCCGTTCCTGCAGGAGGCACGCCATGCTGCTTGAACCGGCGCTGCAGGAGTTTGTCGACGCCGTCGCCGCGCATGCGCTGCCGGAAGACCTGCGCGAACTGCGGGCGATCAGCGAGAGCGCGCTGCCACAGTTGCAGGGAGCACCACAGCCGGTTGCGCATGTGATCGAACACACGGTAATCGCGCGCGACGGGCATGCGCTGGAGCTGCGTTTCTACACGCCGGAAGGGCTTCCCGATGGACCGGTACCGGCTCTGCTGTTCGCCCACGGCGGCGGTTGGTTCCAGTGTTCGCTGGCGGTCTATGACGGCCCCTGCCGCGCGCTGGCCAATGCCAGCGGTTGCGTGATTGTCGCCGTGGGTTACCGGCTGGCGCCGGAGCACCCGTTCCCGGTTCCACTGCATGACGTCGCCGACGCCTGGCGGTGGTTGCAGGACAACGCCGAGCGCCTCGGCCTGGACCCACGGCGGCTGGCGATCGGTGGCGACAGCGCCGGCGGCAACCTCGCCGCCGCCTGCTGCCTGCTGCTGCGCGAACGGGGCCTGCCGCAACCGTGCCACCAACTGCTGCTGTACCCGGCGCTGGATGCCGGCATGGGCAGCGGTTCCTACCGCGACTACGCCACGGGCTATTACCTCAGCGCCGAACTGATGCAGCGCTGCTGGCAGGCCTATCTGAGTGGGATGGATCTGGATCCACCGCCGGCACTGGCCTCGCCCGCCCACGCAACCGACCTGCAGGGGCTGGCGCCTGCCTCCGTACTCAGCTGCGAGCACGATCCGCTGCGCGACGAGGCCGAGCAGTACGCGCACCGCCTGCAGGCTGCGGGTGTCGACTGCATGCTGGAGCGGCTGCCGGGGATGATCCACGCCTGCATCCACCTGCAGGGCGTGGCCGCTTCCACCGGCATGGCGATACAGCGCGCGGGCGATCTGCTGCGCCAGGCGCTGGCCTGAACCGGCTGGGGGACGGCGGCAGATCCACGCCTGCCGCCGTTCCGGTCCGGCGCTTGGCAAGCCCGGCAGGCGGCGCTACACTGAAAGCCTGCCGTGGGGCCATAGCTCAGCTGGGAGAGCGCGTCGTTCGCAATGACGAGGTCAGGAGTTCGATCCTCCTTGGCTCCACCACTATTCAGAAGAACCCGTAGATCTCCGTGATCTGCGGGTTTTTTCTTTTCAGCCCCCCCGGCTCAGGCCGGCTCCTCGCCGCCGTCCTTGCGCTGCGGGCTGCGCGAGTGCGTATCGCGCACCTGTTGATCGCGCTGCCCCGGCCGCTGCTTGGCCACGTCGTCCTGCTTCCTGTCCTGGCGGCTTTCCTGGATGCCCTGCTTCGGGTCCTGATCCTTGCCTCGCTCGTTCATTGAAATCTCCCTCGCCGGCGGAACGCCAACGTTGCCCATCACGCTAGAGGTTGCCGGGTAAGCCACAGGTCAGTCCTGTGCCAACGTCATGTGCAGGCACTGGCTTGCCGCTGCGGCCCCCGTGCAGCCAGAATCCGACGCACCACGCCCACCGGTATGCCATGCCCTCTTCTGTCCAGCACGCAGCACACGCCGTGCCGATGCGCCTCGATGCGACCGACGGCAGCATCCAGCTCGGCAATCTGCCGGCCTTGATCTGCCCCACGCTCTCACTGGATGAAGCGCGCATCGCCTTTACCGCCTTGGTAAGTGGGGAGCGTGATGTCGGCACCGGCTATCACTGGCTCAGCCTGCACCGGCTCAGCCTGGGCGGTGCGCCCGCTGGCATCAGCCTGTGCTTCCACGGGCAACAGCTCGACATGGTGACGATGGGCGTCGATCTACCCGGTGCAACACTGGAAGACGGCTGGCCAACCCAGGCAGCGATCGATGCCGAAGTCGCGTTCATGCGCCGCACCTTGGCCACGGCATTGGGGCGAAAACTGGCCGGCGGCTGCGCCCGGTTCAACTGGGGCGAAGCCTGGGCCCGTTTCGATCCGAAAGGCTTCATGGCCAGCAGCGGCATTCGCTACTCACCACGCACGTGACCGCGCTCAGGTACGGGTGATCGACACCCCACCCTCCACGCGCATCGCGGTACCCGTAACGAAACTGCTCTCATCGCTGGCCAGGAACAGCGCCGCATTGGCGATCTCCTCCGGCTCGGCGAGGCGCTTGAGTGCGTGCAACGAGCGCACGAAGTCGCGGGCATCGCCGGTCGGTGCGGCCTGCCGGCCCATCTCCGTATCGGTGCCACCGGGCAGCAGTACGTTGCTGCGCACGCCGCGCGCACCGTATTCGGCAGCGATCACCTGGCTCAGGCCGATCAGCCCGGCCTTGCTTGACGCATAGGCCGCCATGCCCGGGAATCCCACGGTGTGGCCGACGAAGGTACCGACGAACACCAGCGAGCCGCCGCCGCGCGCCAGCAGTGCCGGCAGCTGCGCGCGTGCCGCATGGAAGGCGGCGTCGAGATTGGTGGCCATCACCTCGCGCCAGGCATCCACCGGAAACTCCGCCGCCGGCACGCCCGGGCCGAGCATGCCGGCATTGTTGAGCGCGATGTCCAGGCCGCCGAATGACTGCTGGGCCAGATCGACCAGCGCCTGCGCCGTGCCCGGGTTGGCCACGTCGGCGGCATGCACCACGGCTTCGCCACCGGCAGCGCGAATCTGCTCGGCCAGCGCCTGCAGCGGCTCCGGCCGCCGTGCGTTGAGCACCAGCTTTGCTCCTTCGGCGGCGAAGCGCAGCGCGCTGGCGCGGCCGATACCGGCGCTGGCACCGGTGATGAGAGCGATCTTGTTGTTCAGGCGCATGGTCGTGGTACCGGTTGTGAAGTGGCCGCCACGATGCCGTGCGTTCGGCCCGCCAACACTCCGTTTCCGGGCCTCACAGGTGAGTGCAGGAAACGGAGTTTCCGCAGCACCGGCACGTGCCAGAATCCGGCCATGGACAGTACCGCCACCACCGCCCTCGATGACCGCATCGAACGGGTCTGCCGCCACCTGCAGACCAGCCTCGACGAACCCTCGCTGCAGGAACTGGCCGATATCGCTGGCTGCAGCCCGACGCGCCTGCATCGCCTGTTCAAGCAGTCCACCGGGCTGACCCCCAAGCAGTACGCCGCCGCGCTGCGCGCCGACCGCCTGCGCACCGGGCTGGAACAACAGGAACGCATCACCGACGCCTTCCACGATGCTGGCTTCGGTTCCAGTGGACGCTTCTACGAGAACGCACCGAAGTTGCTGGGCATGACGCCCAAGCAATGGCGCGCAGGGGGGCGCGGCGAAGTCATCCACTTCGCGCTTGCCGAAAGCTCACTGGGCAGCGTGCTGGTGGCCAGCAGCGGGACCGGCGTGGTCGCGATCCTGCTCGGCGACGATCCGGAGACACTGCTGCAGTCGTTGCAGCAACGCTTCCGCCAAGCCGAACTGGTCGGCGCCGACCAGGGCTACGAGCAACTGGTGGCACAGGTCGTAGGCCTGGTCGAGGATCCTTCGCGAGGCGCCACGTTGCCGCTGGATATCCGTGGCACCGCGTTCCAGCAACGGGTGTGGCAGGCACTGCAGCAGATTCCGCGCGGGCAGACTGCCTCGTATGCGGATATCGCCGCGCGTATCGGCGCGCCGCGCTCAAGCCGTGCCGTCGCACGCGCATGCGCAAGCAATCCGTTGGCGGTGGCCGTGCCCTGCCACCGCGTGGTGCGCCGCGATGGCGACCTGTCCGGCTATGCCTGGGGCGTAGCGCGCAAGCGCGAACTGCTGCGCCGGGAAAAGGCCTCGACTGCCTGACGTGGGTGCCGACCTTGGTCGGCACACCGCCAAGGCCTCAATCCAGCTTCACCACCAGCTTGCCGAAGTTGCGCCCCTGCAACAGCCCGAAGAACGCCTCCGGCGCATTCTCCAACCCTTCCACCACATCCTCGCGGTACTGGATGCGGCCGTCGCGCAGCCATTGCGGCATCTCGCGTTCGAACTCCGGCCACAGATGGTTGAAGTCGTGCACGATGAAACCACGCACGGTCAGGCGCTGGCGCAGGATCTGGCTGAACAGTGCGGGCAACCGGTCCGGGCCGGGCTGCTCGACGCCCCGCTCGTTGTAGGTGGCGATGGTGCCGCACACCGGAATGCGGGCGAAGTCGTTGAGCAGCGGCAGCACTGCATCCAGCACGTGTCCGCCCACGTTCTCGAAATACACGTCGATACCCCTGGGCACTGCCGCGCGCAGCGTCGCGGCGAAATCAGCGGCGCGATGATCCAGCGCCACGTCCACGCCCAGCGTCTGCAGATAGGCACGCTTGGCTTCGCCGCCGGCGATGGCGACCACGCGCGCGCCCTGCAGCTTCGCCAGCTGGGCCACGGTCGCGCCCACCGGCCCGGTCGCGGCAGCCACCACCAGCGTCTCGCCCGGCTTCAAACGGGCGATTTCATGCAGGCTGGAATAGGCGGTGAAGCCGGGCATGCCATACACGCCCAGCGCGGTACTCAGCGGCAGTCCGGCCGGGTCCAGGCGGCGCCCCAGTGCCTTGGCCGGCAGCACCGCGTGGGTCTGCCAGCCCCCCGGCGCCAGCACCAGCTCACCTGCGGCTACGCCCTCGGCGTTGGACTGCAGCACCTCGGCCACGGTCTGCCCTTCCATCACCGCGCCCACCGCCACCGGCGCGGCATACGAGGGGCCCTCGTCCATGCGTCCACGCATGTACGGGTCCAGCGACAGGTAGCGGTTGCGCAGCAGCACCTCGCCATCGGCCAATGACGGCAACGCAACCTGTTCCAGGCGGAAGTTGGCTGCACTTGGCGCCCCCTGCGGACGCGACGCAAGCACGATGCGGGAGGTGGTCGAGGGATCGGACATGGCCAGGTCTCTGCT
The DNA here is from genome assembly GCF_039673015.1 of Stenotrophomonas sp. TWI1409. Lineage (NCBI taxonomy): Bacteria > Pseudomonadati > Pseudomonadota > Gammaproteobacteria > Lysobacterales > Lysobacteraceae > Stenotrophomonas > Stenotrophomonas sp. TWI1409. The sequence continues at coordinate 33,436 of NZ_JBDJKU010000022.1, read as the reverse complement.
GTTGCCAGCATCAGGAAAGGAGTGCCGACACTACGCCGCAGCCATCCCCGATGGCGGCCACGAAAACAGCGTTCCATCGCCCGGACCGGCGCAGGTCCGGCGCAGCCCTTGCCCTTGCAGCTTTGGCGATCGCGGCGATCTGCTGATTTCCACCGCAGACGATGATCGACTGGCCACGCCCCGCCCCAGAACGGAGGATCAAGCACTTGCGAGCGCGCAGACGGCAATGTGAAGAAATCTTGGCAAAACGCTTGCCGAAGGCAGCCGACCTCCGTAATATACGCGTCCTTGGCAGCGACCTCGCTGCAACGAAACATGTGGCCGAGTAGCTCAGTTGGTAGAGCAGGGGATTGAAAATCCCCGTGTCGGCGGTTCGATTCCGTCTTCGGCCACCACTTTCGAAGGCCTGCAGAAATGCGGGTCTTTTTTTTCCGGAAACCGGGTTTGATCACGGTTGCCACACAATTTGGCCGAGTAGCTCAGTTGGTAGAGCAGGGGATTGAAAATCCCCGTGTCGGCGGTTCGATTCCGTCTTCGGCCACCATCTTCAGAGACCTGCAGAAATGCAGGTCTTTTTTTGTTCGCGCTCCGCGCAAGCGGCGGCCACACCACCCGGTTGACGAAACATTTACACCGGCATGTGCGGTGGCACCTACGCTCCAGACTCCTGCCTGGAGCCTGCCGATGCCTCTGCGCCCCACCCTGCTTGCCTGCCTGCTGCTGGCCGCCTCCCCGGTGATCGCCGCCGAACCGGTGCGCGCAGTCGACACGCTGGACATCGACCGCTACGCAGGCCAGTGGCACGAGATCGCGCATCTTCCGGTGTCGTTCCAGAAGCAGTGCGTTGGCGAAATCACCGCCAACTACGGGCTGCGCCGCGATGGCCGCATCAGTGTCACCAATGCCTGCCGCAACGGCGACGGAGAACGCGTGGTTGCTGAAGGCGTGGCACGCCCGGTTGCCGGCCATCCCGGCCAGTTGCAGGTGCGCTTCGTGCCGGACTGGCTGAGCTGGGTGCCACTGGTCTGGGCGGACTACTGGGTCCTGGCACTGGACCCGGACTATCAGTGGGCGTTGGTCGGTGAACCGGACCGTAAGTACCTGTGGATCCTCTCGCGCCTGCCGGAAATGGATCGCGCCCGGTTCGAACAGTTGAAAGAGAAAGCCGAGACGATGGGCTACGACCTCGGCCCACTGCGCCTGATGGCTCCGATTCGCGATACGCCCGCCGACTGAACCGCGCCGCATCCGGCGCACCACGCGCGTGCCATCCGGCGCCGCGCACGCCCGGCCGCCATCTTCACGCGCTACCCTCTGCGACGGGTCGCCACAGGCGATCCAAACGACCATACGCCGTAGTATGCTTATCCAACGCACCCCTCCAGAGGACCTGCGCCCATGCTCCACCGCTTCCGTATCGCCTTGATCGTCCTGTGCACCCTCGCCCTTGTTGCCTGCAACAACGGCATCGTCAAGCGTGTTTCGGAACCGGCGGCCAGCCTGCAGCAGCTGACCGTGCGCGCCGACGGCAACTGGACCGTAGCCCTGCGCCTGCAGAACTACAGCTCCATGCCCATGACCTTCGATGACGTCGCGCTGGCGCTGACCGTCGGCGACAGCGACGCCGGCACCCTGCAGGCCAAGCCGGGCATTTCCATCGGCGGCACCTCGGCCGACGTCATCCAGGTCAATCTGGTGCCCAGCTCGGCCGCACGCCTGGTAGTGGCCGATGCGCTGGCCAGCAACCGCACCCTGGCCTATGGCCTGAAGGGAACGGTGGCAGCCACGCCGCAGGAAAAGAAGCAGCGCAGCTTCGACATCAGCAGCCGCAGCACCCTCAACCAGGCCCCGGGCCTGCCGGGCGTGCTGCGCTGACTCCCGCTTTCCGCCGCGGCGCCCGGCGCCGCTCCCCCTGTCCCTGATCAAATCGAGACGTACCGATGAGCAGCTACACCGCCCCGCTTTCCGACCTCCGTTTCGCCCTGCACGATGTGCTCAAGGTCGAACCCCTGTTCGCCCGCCTGGGCTTCACCGACGCCACCGCCGACGTGGTCGATGCCGTGCTGGAAGAAGCCGGCCGCTTCAGCGCCACCGTGCTGGCCCCGCTCAACAGCGTCGGCGACGAGATCGGCTGCGTGCTCGACCAGGCCACCGGTGAAGTGACCACCCCGCCCGGCTTCAAGCAGGCCTACGACCAGTTCGTCGATGGCGGCTGGACCGGCCTGACCGCCTCGCCGGAGCTGGGCGGCCAGGGCCTGCCGCACACCCTGGGCGTGCCGCTCAACGAGATGATCAACGCCGCCAACCTGGCCTGGGGCAACTTCCCGCTGCTCTCGCACGGCGCCATCGAAGCGCTGAAGCAGCACGGCGAGGCCTGGCAGCACGAGGCCTTCCTGAAGCCGCTGATCGAGGGCCGTTGGACCGGCACCATGTGCCTGACCGAGCCGCACTGCGGCACCGACCTGGGCCTGCTCAAGACCAAGGCCGAGCCGAATGCCGATGGCAGCTACTCGATCACCGGCACCAAGATCTTCATCACTGCCGGCGAGCACGACCTGACCGGCAACATCGTGCACCTGGTGCTGGCCAAGCTGCCCGACGCCCCTCCGGGTGCCAAGGGCATCTCGTTGTTCGTCACCCCGAAGTTCAAGGTCGACCGCGAAGGCAACGTCGGCGAGCGCAACGCACTGCGCTGCGGCTCGATCGAGCACAAGATGGGCATCAAGGGGTCGGTCACCTGCGTGATGAACTTCGATGGTGCGCAGGGCTACCTGGTCGGCCAGCCGCACAAGGGCCTGCAGGCCATGTTCACCATGATGAACACCGCGCGCCTGGGCGTCGGCCTGCAGGGCATCGGCCTGTCCGAGCGCGCCTACCAGAACGCACTGAAGTACAGCCGTGAGCGCCTGCAGTCGCGCGCCCTGAGCGGCGCCAAGTTCCCGGACAAGCCGGCCGACCCGATCCTGGTCCATCCGGATGTGCGCCGCATGCTGCTGACGGTGAAGTCACTGGTCGAGGGCAGCCGCCTGCTGGCCCTGCACGCCGCCACCCTGATCGACGTCGCCCACCACGCCGAGGATGCCGCCGAGCGCGAGCGCGCCGACACCCTGGTGAGCTTCCTGACCCCGATCTCCAAGGCCTGCCAGACCGAATGGGGCATCGAGAACACCTACAACGCCCTGCAGTGCTTCGGTGGCCACGGCTACATCCGCGAACACGGCATGGAGCAGCTGGCCCGCGATGCACGCATCACCACGCTGTATGAAGGCACCACCGGCATCCAGGCGCTGGACCTGATCGGCCGCAAGACCGCGTCCAGCCAGGGCGCCGGCCTGAAGCTGATGCTGGCCGAGATCGAAGCCTTCGCCAAGGCCAACGAGGGCAACGAAGCGCTGGCCGAGTTCATCGGCCCGCTGCGCGCCAAGGCCGCCGAATGGGGCAAGCTGACCATGGATGTGCTGCAGCGTTCGGCTTCCAATCCGGACGAACTCGGCGCGGCCAGCTACGACTACATGTTCTATTCGGGTTACGTGGTGCTGGCTTACTGGTGGGCCCGCAGCGTGGCCGCCGCCGATGCCAGCGCGCACGGCGCCGCTTTCGCTCAGGGCAAGCGCGAGACCGCACGGTTCTACTTCGCCCGCGTACTGCCGCGCACCCTCGCCCACGCCGCCGCGATCCAGGCCGGCGCCGCCCCGCTGATGGCGATGGACGACGAGCGCTTCGGCGCCTGAGCCGGGCTGCGCCCGGCACCCGCGGTAGTGCCGGCCGCTGGCCGGCACCCGCAACAGCAACATCAACGGCAAGAGCTGGCTTCCTGCGGGGTGGCGAGGTGGGTCCAATTGCGGGGGACGCTGCAAGTACGTCCATGTAAGCTCGGTCGCCGCATCCATGCGGCTCACGCCCCCGCAACCGGACCCACCCCGCCCTCGACAGATTTCTGCTGCTGGTAGGTGTCGACCTTGGTCGACACCGTAGATCCACGCCATGCGTGGATGGAAACCACCGAAATCCATCTGGAGAAAAGCCCCCTTTTGTTAAAGGGGGCGCGCCGACAGGCGCGGGGATTAGGAAGAATGCGCGGGCAACCCAGCGCGCCAACGGCGGGCTGGGTTGCTAAAGGGGGCGCACCGACAGGTGCGGGGGATAGGAGGAATGCGTGGACCTGAATGTTGACGATTTGCGTATCGCCGACAGGCGATACACAAATCGTCAACATTCAGGTATAAGCTGTTCTCCCGATGGAGACAGACACTACACGCTTGGGTCTGATCGAAGCCGGAGCTCCGTTTTCTGCTCCGGGCGCCGAAGCATCGCCCAACGCCACGACGCTGCATCGCCCCGGTTCGGTCCGGCTGCTCTCGCTTGATGCCCACGGACGCGTACTGGACTGGATCACCTGGCAGGATGCGGCGTGCCTCTACGCCCGCGAAGCCGTGGCCTGGACACTCGGCGATCCCTGCCTGCACATCCACGGCGGCACCAACCGCTTCAGCGGCCTGCAGAGCGGCATGGACCTGCACCCGATCATCGCCGCCCGCGGCCACGCCCGCTCCCGCGCGATCGACCCCACGCCGAACCTGACCAACCCGGCCCTGTTCGCCCGCGACGCGCACCTGTGCATGTACTGCGGCCAGCAGTTCAACCGCCCCACGCTCACCCGCGACCACGTCATGCCGCTGTCCAAGGGTGGCCTGGACTGCTGGGAAAACGTGGTCACCGCCTGCTTCCACTGCAACTCGCGCAAGAGCGACCGCACCCCGCAGCAGGCCGGAATGCCGTTGCTGGCGGTGCCTTACCGGCCCAGCTGGATCGAGCACCTGATCCTGTCCAACCGCAACATCCTGGCCGACCAGATGGCCTTCCTGAAGGCGCAATTGCCCAAGCGGTCAAAACTGAGCACCTGAATCGCTGAAAATGCAACCCTCACCGTCCTGTCACGGGCGGCGGCGTTTGCTTGCCCCACCCCCGTTTGAGGGCGAAAATGGGCGTTCAGAACAAGTGCGAACATGATGATCGACTCTGCCCGCTATCCCCGCCTCGCGCGCATCCAGACACCGGATGACCTGCGCACGTTCGACGAATCCGAATTGAGGGCGGTCGCCGACGAACTGCGCGCCTACCTCATCGAGTCGGTGGGCAAGAGCGGCGGCCACTTCGCCGCCGGCCTGGGCGTGATCGAACTCACCGTGGCCCTGCACTACCTGTACCAGACCCCGCAGGACCAGCTGGTCTGGGACGTCGGTCACCAGACCTACCCGCACAAGATCCTGACCGGTCGCCGCGACGAGATCCACACCGTCAAGCAGAAGGACGGCGTCGCGCCGTTCCCGAAGCGCGAAGAGAGCGAGTACGACACCTTCGGCGTCGGCCACTCCTCGACCTCGATCTCGGCCGCACTCGGCATGGCCATCGCCCGCCAGTCCGAAGGCGACAACCGCCAGGTCGTTGCAGTGATCGGTGATGGCGCAATGACCGCCGGCATGGCGTTCGAAGCGCTGATGCACGCCGGTGGCATGGAGCCCGAGCCGAACCTGCTGGTGATCCTCAACGACAACAACATGTCGATCTCGGAGGCGGTGGGTGGCCTGACCAAGATGCTCGGCCGTGCCACCGGCAGCCGCACGCTCAATGCGCTGCGCGAAGGCGGCAAGAAGATCCTCGGCGACAAGAAGAACAACCCGGCGCGCTTCGTGAAGCGCTGGGAAGAACACTGGAAGGGCATGTTCGTGCCGTCCACGATGTTCGAGGAAATGGGCTTCCACTACACCGGTCCGATCGACGGTCACGACATGTCCGCCCTGCTGTCTACGCTGAAGACGCTGCGCGCCTCCAAGGGCCCGAAGCTGCTGCACGTGATGACCACCAAGGGCAAGGGCTACGAACCGGCCGAAGGCGACCAGATCGGTTACCACGCCGTCGGCCCGTTCGATCCGGACAAGGGCCTAGTGGCCAAGGCCGGTGCCAAGAAGCCTACCTACACCGATGTATTCAGCGACTGGCTGTGTGACGCCGCCGCCGCCGAGCCGCGCCTGTACGGCATCACCCCGGCGATGCGCGAAGGCTCCGGCCTGGTACGTTTCAGCAAGGAATACCCGCAGCGCTATTTCGACGTGGCAATTGCCGAACAGCACGCGGTCACCCTCGCCGCCGGCATGGCCACCCAGGGTGGCAAGCCGGTGGTGGCGATCTACTCGACCTTCCTGCAGCGTGCGTACGACCAGTTGGTGCATGACGTGGCCATCCAGGACCTGGACGTGCTGTTCGCGATCGACCGCGCCGGCGTGGTCGGCCCGGACGGCGCCACCCATGCCGGCAACCTCGACCTGAGTTTCCTGCGCTGCGTGCCGAACATGGTGGTGATGGCACCGTCCAACGAAGCCGAGTGCCGGCAGATGCTCAGCACTGGCCTGCAGCATCCGGGCCCGGCTGCCGTGCGCTATCCGCGCGGCACCGGCACCGGCGTTGCCGCCGGTACCGACCTGTCCACCCTGCCAATCGGCAAGGGCGAGCTGCGCCTGCAGGGCAGCCGCGTCGCGCTGCTCGCCTTCGGCAGCACCGTGGCCGCCGCCGAACAGGTCGGCCGCGAACTGGGCCTGAGCGTGGTCAACATGCGCTTCATCAAGCCGCTGGACCGCGAGCTGGTGCTGGCCGTGGCCGCCCAGCACGAGGGCCTGGTCACAATCGAAGACAACGTGGTGGCCGGCGGCGCCGGCTCCGGCGTCGGCGAACTGCTCAACGCCGAAGGCGTACTGCGCCCGATCCTGCACCTGGGCCTGCCCGACAGTTACCAGCACCACGCAAGCCGTGAGGACCTGCTGGCCGAAGCCGGTATCGATGCGGCGGGCATCCGCGCGGCGGTGCTCAAGCGCTGGCCGCAGCTGGCTGCCGGGACCCCGCCGCTCAGCGCAGCAGGCTGAGGCCGGTCACCACCAGTAGATCCACGCATGGCGTGGATCTACTGCGGAACAGGGGTCGATCCACGCCATGCGTGGAGACAGATGCAAAGTAGATCCACGCTGTGCGTGGCTAGCGGGCTCCGGAACGATGATCTGGCCGGAAACCCCAACCCTCAGCCGTAGCTGACCGCTTCCACGAACGCACCGCTGGCCTCCACCCGCACCGCAGCGCGCTGCCCGGTGTCGACGAAGTGGAGGCGTGCAAGGGTTTCAGCGAAATCGTAGGCCCGGGCACCATCGCGGAACTCGATCGGTTCCGGCCGGTCCGGGTGCAGCACGCGCCATTGGCGTTGCTCGCATTGCAGGCGGATCAACATGCAGCTCACTCCTTGAGGCAGCGTATCGACGGTGGCGGGACGGGCGTGCCGGTTACGGCAGACTTCATCGCGACGGATCAGGGGCACGCAGGGGTGCCCTGATCACAGAAGATACGACGTTCAAAATGTGAGCTGTATCAGATTATTCTGATTTTCGATGGGCGAGCTCAATTCACCTGGAACTGCGCCCGGCAGCCGTCGCTGACCCAGATGCCACGACGGTTCCAGCCCCAGGTCTGGCCCTCGATGCAGGCGCTGCGTGAATCCTGACGCACCAGGCGCACACCACGACGGATGCGGGCATCACAGTACTCCTGGCGGTGGCCGTTGGAATGGCAGGTGATCACCTCACCCCCGCCCCAGCCATTGCCACCGTTGCCCCAGCCGTTGCCATGGCCACCACCCCAGCCACCGCCATGGCGGTACTCGCCAACGAACTCGGCACGGCAGCCCTGGGTGACCCACACACCGTAGCGCGATTGCCCCCAGGTCTCGCCTTCCACGCACGGCGAACCGGACAACTGGCGGATCATCCGGGCACGGCCTTCCAGGCGGCATTCATTGCTGCGGTTCTTGATCGATTCGCAGCGGACGATGCCGCCGCCATCACGACCGCCATAGCGATCGTCGTCATAACCGTAGCCATAGCTCTGCGCCTGCGCGCCGCCTGCGGCCGCCAGCATCGGCAGCAGCGTGCAGGCCAGGGTGCGCCAGGTGAGTGCCTTGCCCATCGGAATCTCCGGATGAATACGATGGCGCAAGCATCCGGGATTCGTGGCGCGGCGCACAGGGGGGCGCCCCACGGCGGTTCTTTCCCCATTCAAACAACTCAACCGTGGCTGACTGCGCCTCGGCCGGTGGCGTCACTCCCCGATATGGAGCGCATCCACGGTGCTGCCGAGCGCCTCGACCCGGACCGTGCTGCGCTGGCCGGTGCGACGATGGTGCTCGAGGGCCAGCGCAGCGGCCGCGTCGAAGGCATCGGCACCGCGGGCGTAACGGGTGGCGTCACCCGCCTTCGGATGCAACACGGACCAGTGCCGGGCAGTGCATTGGACAGTAAAGACCATGAGAAGCTCCTGCGGAAGGAAAGAGGCGGTGACAGGCGGCAGGGCCACGTGCCAGTACACCCTCAGGCTATCGATCGCGTCGGAGATGGCCCATCAGATTTGTACGAAAATGCCTCAGGATTCGGTCGGGCGCTTCCCAACCCTCACATCCCTGAGGCTGTTTAGTGAAGGCGTTCCGTGACCCTTGTCACGGAGTTGACGGAGCTTCACACTACCGTCACCAACAGGGGCCCCTTCCACATGCGCACCTTCTTCTCGCAGCAGCGCTGGACGCTGCTGAAGTTCTATTTCGTCGCCAGCTATCTGGTGCTGATTGAAGAGCTGATCCGCGCCGCCATGCACTGAGCGCTTGCTGGAGGGCTATTTGCGACAGACACTGTCGCTTTAGGCTCGGAGCCCGCCCGATGAAAGCGCTTCTTCTGATTCCAGCCCTGCTGGTGCTGACCGCGTGCGCCAACCAGCACGACGCCGCCGCACGTGCCGATGCGGCGACCACCTCGTCTGCGATACCGAAGGTGGGCGGCGATCGCGATGCCCACGGATGCATTGGTTCGGCCGGCTACCAGTGGTGCGAGCGCAGCCAGCGTTGCGAACGCCCGTGGGAACTGGCACAGGCACAGGGCCTGGCCAATACCGCCGAGGCCATCGATGCCTACTGCGCGAAGCCGGCCAGCCCGGCACGCAAGTGAGGCGCGCACCCCATGGCTGAGCTGAGCCCGCTACCCACCCTGGCCCCGGGTCGCTACCGCCACTTCAAGGGCGGCGAGTACGACGTGCTCGATATCGTCCGCAGCAGCGAGACGCTGGAGCCACTGGTGCTGTATCGCGCGCTCTATGGCGAAGGCGGCCTGTGGGTGCGCCCGTATGCCATGTTCGTCGAACAGGTACCGGGCGAACACGGACCGCAGCCGCGTTTCGCCCGCATCGACGCATGACGGTTCCGCTGCCGGCCCTGGCCGGCAGCGCGGTGACACCACGGGCCTGCGTTACAATCGTACCGTCCAGTCGGTTTCTTCCCGCCATGTCCGCATCCCCCTCCCGTTCGCGCCGCAAGGCGCCCGACAGCGTGCGCCAGTCACTGCTGCAGGCCACCATTGAAGTGATCGGCCGTAATGGCCTGGCCGCGCTGACCGTGCAGGACGTCGCACAGGCCGCCGGTGTCAGCAAGGGTGCGCTGTTCCATCATTTCAGCAGCAAGCAGGCACTGGTGGATGAAGCCATCGGAGCGCTCATCGGCGAATTCGAAGCGCGGGTGCGTGCCCTGCTGCAGGAAAACCCCGAAGGGCATGGCCGTTTCAGCCGCGCCTATGTGCAGGCCAATTTCGAGCATCTGCTGCAGCAGGAACAGGACAACGACATCGGCCTGACCCTGGGCAACCTGATGGAACCAGCCCTGCTCGCGCATTGGCGCACCTGGAAGCGTGCGATGCTGGCCGAGTTCGCCGGCGAAGCCAACGATCCCCGACTGTATGCGGCGCGCTGCGCTGCCGATGGCTACTGGGCCACGGCCTATGGGCGTCCGCTGGACGAGGAAGAACGCGCCAACGCATTGGCGATGGCCGAACAGGCCCTGAAACTATGCGACCCGCAGTGAGCAGGAGCGCTCAATGAATCCCTATCTCTACCTTGCCGCTGCCATCGTGCTGGAAGTAATTGCCACGTCGCTGCTGAAGGCATCCGACGGCATGAGCCGGCTGGCGCCGACACTGGGCGCGCTGGTCGGCTATGGACTGTGCTTCTACCTGCTGTCGATGACCATGAAGTCGATCCCGACCGGCATCGCCTACGCGATCTGGTCCGGCGTCGGCATCGTGCTGATCTCGCTGATCGGGCTGGTGGTGTTCAAGCAGCGCCTGGATGCACCGGCGTTGATCGGCATCGGCCTGATCTGTGCTGGCGTACTGGTGATCAATCTGTTCTCGCGCAGCAGCGCACACTGAGTACGCTGCTGCGCGATCAACGCTAGCTGACCTTCTTCGCTACGGTCATGCCGAGCAGGAACAGCACCACGGCGATGATGATGCCGGCCCAGAACAGGAACTTGGCGATGCCGACCGCGGCGCCGGCAATGCCGCCGAAGCCGAGCACGCCCGCAATGACGCCGATGATGGCGAAGATGATGGCCCACTTGATCATGTCAAACCTTTCCCCGTGGGGACTGCGTACTGGATGATCAGGCTAGGCCGTAGCCGATGCGGCAGTCGTGAACAGGCCGCGTGCGCGGCGTGAATCAGCGCGGGCGGAAACGCAGCAGGGCCACTGCAAAGGCCAGGAAAACGCTGCCCACCAGCCGCTCGAACCAGCGCCGCGCGAAGGGTTTGGCCAACCATCGGCGCAGGCCATGGCCACCGGCGGCATACATCACGTACCAGAACAGTTCGCAGCCGGCGAAGGTGGCAACCAGCACGCTGTACTGCAGCGCCTGGCCACGCGACGGGTCGACGAACTGCGGCAGGAACGCCGCAGCGAACAGCAGCAGCTTGGGATTGCTCAGGCCCACCAGAAGGCCACCACGGAACACCTTCCACGCGCCCAGCGACGCCGCAACCGGCAGCGCGGCATCGACCGTCACCGGTGGTGCCGGCCGGCAACTGTCACGCCATGCCTTCAGGCCCAGCCAGGCCAGATAGGCCACGCCCAGATAGCGCAGCACCTCAAACAGCATCGGCGAGGAATGCAGCAGCGCACTCAGGCCTGCTGCGGAGGCCGCCAGCACCAGCAGCATCGCCAGCAGGCAGCCAGCCATCGCCGGCACGCTACCGCGAAAGCCGAGCCCGACGCTGCGACCGAGGATATGCAGCATGTTCGGCCCCGGCGTACCACACAGAACGAACACCGTGGCGAGGAACCACCACCAGGTATGCAGCGCCATATCGGACATCCACTTCAGAAGATCCCACCAGCATAGAGTGCGCCGGCCTGGCGCGGCACACACAGCGCAGCATGGATGCGGTGGTTACAGAGGCAGGCTCAGGCCGCGAGCGCGTCGCGCCGTACCAGTACCTGGTCGATCAAGCCCCATTCGCATGCCTGCTCGGCACTCATGAAACGATCGCGGTCCAGGGTCTGCTCGACCTCCTCGACACTGCGTCCGCAATGCTGCGCATACAGCCGGGTGATGCGCTGCTTGGTGCGCTGCATTTCCTCGGCGTGGATGAAGATGTCCGACGCCTGGCCCTGCACCCCGCCCAGCGGCTGATGCACATGCAGGCTGGCATTGGCCAACGCCGCACGGTGACCGGGCTCGCCGGCCATCAGCAGGAACGAACCCATCGACCGCGCGGTGCCCATGCACAGCGTATGCACCGGGGCCGAGATGTATTGCATGGTGTCGTACATCGCCAGGCCGCTGGAGATCACCCCACCCGGCGAGTTGATGTACAGATGGATCGGCTTCTCCGGGTTTTCCGATTCCAGGAACAGCAGCTGCGCGCAGACCAGCGCCGACACAGTGTCATCGACTTCGCCGTTGAGAAAGATGATGCGCTCGCGCAGGAGCCGCGAGTAGATGTCATGGGAGCGCTCACCGCGCTCGCTGCGTTCCACCACCATCGGTATCAGCTGCATTCTGTCCCGCATGTGCCTGCTCCCTGTAGCGTTTGATCCAGGCGCCGGCTCAGGCCGCGCGCATCATGGTGCGATGATCGTCGTTGGCGGCCAACGGCAGCAGCGCGCGCAGGTCAGTGAGCCGATGCACGATGGTCAGCACCGTCCCCTCACCGTCATCCGCGCGCAGCCGGAAACACACCAGGCTGTGCAGATGCGGGGGCTGCGCATCGCGCAGGCGGAACCCCAGCTCCCGCCCCTCCTCGCACAGGCAAGGCTGCGGATCGGCAAGATCGGCCGCAGGCAACCAGCGCTCACGCAGCGCCGGATCGAACAGCGCGCGCCAGACCCGTTCCGGTGGCGCTGGCAGCCACTGCTCCATCACCAACGCGGGAGCCGCTTCGTTCAGAACATCGTCCATCAGTCCATCTCCTTCAGCAGATCCTGCAAGGCATCCATCCGCGCGGGCCAGTAGGCCCGGTAGCGCTGCAGCCAGTTGCCGATGTGCGCCAGCCCGCGCGGATCGACCTCGTAGTGGACGAAACGGCCTTGGCGCTGTTCGCTCACCAGCCCGGCATCGCGCAGCACCGCCAGGTGCTGGGACATCGCAGACTGGCTGATCGCCATGCCCTCGCGCAGCGCGCTGGCATGCTGCCCGCCCTCGGCCAGCTTTTCGAAGATGTGGCGGCGGGTGGGGTCGGCCAGCGCTTTGAAGAGGGCGTTCTCGATCATGACCAACACATTAGCAATCACTAATGTGTAGTGCAACTCCCGCATCGGCTGTGCTGCAATGACGGCTCCCCGGCATGGAGCTGTGCATGAAGACCCTTGGCCTGATCGGCGGCATGAGCTGGGAAAGCTCGGCGCAGTATTACCGGCTCATCAACGAGGACGTGCGGCAGCGCCTCGGTGGCGCACATTCGGCGCAGCTGCTGCTGTGGTCGGTGGATTTCGCCGGCATCAAGCAGCTGCAGCATGACGGCGACTGGAATACGCTGGGCGACCATATGGCCGACGCTGCACGGCGCCTGCAGGCCGGTGGCGCCGATCTGCTGTTGATCTGCACCAACACCATGCACAAGCTGGCCGACCGCATCGAGGCGGTCTGCCCACTGCCGCTGCTGCATATCGCCGACCCCACCGCCCAGGCCATCGTGCAGGCAGGCGCACGCAAGGTGGGCCTGCTCGGTACCGCCTTCACCATGGAACAGGACTTCTACCGCGGCCGGCTGCAGGATCGCTTCGGATTGGAGGTGCTGGTTCCCGAAGCCGATGATCGTCGCAGCGTGCACGACATCATCTACCAGGAACTGATCGCCGGTGTGGTCAGCGAGCACTCACGACAGGTCTACGCCGGCGTGATCGCGAGACTGGTGGCGCGCGGTGCCGAAGCCATCATCCTGGGCTGTACCGAGATCATGCTGCTGGTACGACCGGAAGACAGCGCAGTGCCGCTGTTCGATACCACTGCACTGCACGCACGGGCTGCGGTGGACGCGGCGCTGGCGTGAATCGATGCGCGCCGGAGCGCGGAATCAGTCCGCGCCCTGCACTTCCAGCGCGGTGATGAGCCACTCGACCACCGCCTGTGAATCGCACAGGAAGAAGATGGCATCGCCGGAGCGCGCCTCGGTAAGCAGGCGATAGACCGTGATCGCCACCGCCGACTGGTTGGCGATGAACACTTCCGGGCTGCGCGGCCCCTCGCTGTGGCCGGCAACCGCGTGCAGCGCCTTGCGTGCGGCCACGGTGGCAGCCGGGTCCGCGCTGCGGGTCAGTTCCGGCCCGCGCAGGCCCCAGGCAATGAACACATGCTTGCCCTTGAACGTGGTGTCGAGGACCCGCACCTCGGCGCCACCTGCGTCGGCCGAGCGATGAATGACGGTACTGCTGATCAACGCAACCCCCTGTGGTCGTCGTGGTCCGCGCATCCTCCTCCACGCGCCGGCCGCATGCCAGTGACAACAGCCACAGGCTGTGCCGACCGGCGTGGGAGACATGTAAGAGGGTGTAAACCGATGCGATCGGATGTGCAGCGATGATACGGGATGTAAGCCTCTGCATGGGCCCGCGCGTACTACTAAACCGCCACTGAGCCATCTTCGGAACGAAGCGTTCCGGCAGCCCCGGACTGGGCCATTCTTGCCGCCCCATCCCCACCGAGCCTGCACATGTCCCATCGCCTGCTGCTGACGATCACCGGCACCCCCCTTGCCCTGCTGCTGGCCGCCACCACCGTGGCCGCACAGGACTACGACACCGATCACATTCCGGCGCTGCGCTGCGAATCGCAGTTCAACAAGACCGCGCAATGCCCGATCGAAGGCCCGATGCGCCTGGCCAGGCAGCTGTCGGTGACCCGGTGCGTGGAGAACCAGAACTGGGGCCAGAGCCGCCGCACGTTGTGGGTGACCGACGGCTGCCGCGCCGAGTTCGTCGCCGACGGCTATGGGCGCGGACGCTGGCCGGGCCGCGGCAGGGACCGTGACGATGATGGCGAGCGCCTGGTCTGCGAGTCCTACGAAAAGAAGGACAAGGAATGCCGTATCCGTGTGCGCCACGAGGTGCGCCTGGTCAAGCAGAAGTCGGTGACGGCCTGCATCGAGGACCAGAACTGGGGCTGGGACCGACGCGGCGTGTGGGTCAGCGACGGCTGCCGGGCCGAGTTCCGCGTGTATTGACTGCCGAGCACGCGCTGGCTGCGGCGGGTGCGGCTGCGCCTGCGGCAGAGCCGATAGACTGGGCCCTCCTGTCAGGAGCCCGACCATGCCCGCTGCGACTGCGCCGCGCGTCCGCGACGCGACGCCAACCGATGCCTCTGCGCTGATCGCACTCGACAGCGTGGCGGCAAGCGACCCTCGACGGGCGGAACAGATTGGCGAGTGGTTGGCGCGGGGCAACGTGCATGTTGCCGAGCAGGAGCGCGAGATCGTTGGCTACATGACCCTCCATGAGCACTTCTTCGGCGAAGCCTTCGTCGAAATGCTGATGGTCGCGCGCGAGCGGCGCAGCCAGGGCGTCGGCGCTGCACTGCTGCGGCACGCGATTGCACAGCGTGGACAGCGCAAGCTGTTCACCTCGACCAATGCCTCCAACATCGCCATGCAGCGCCTGCTCGTTGCATCGGGCTTCATCGACAGCGGCATCGTGCATGGACTGGATGACGGCGACCCGGAGCTGATCTACCGCTTTGCCGGCAGCTGATCGAGATACGCGGTCACCTTGATGTCCAGCAGATCCATCAGCACGGGATCCATGCAGCGATAGTCGTCCGGGATATCCAGGCAATGCAGGCGCTTGTGTTCCAGCAGGCGCGCGTATGCGGCCTGCAGGCGATGCTGATGCTTGGCCTCCATCACGAAGATGACATCGGCCCAGCGGATGTCCGCCGGGCCGATGGGGCGTCGTGCATGCGGGCTGGTGCCGGCCGACAGCGCAGTGAAGCCGGGCCGCCGTCGCCACATGGCTTCGGCGGTTGGGCTGCGCAGCTGGTTGCGGCTGCAGACGAACAGCAGGTTGATCATTCCTGTTCCTGCAGTTGGCGGGCGCTGAGCACCGGATAGGTGAAGCCCAGCTGGCGTGCGCGCGCAAGCTTGGCATCGCGCGTGTACAGCAGCTTCCAGTTCTTCTCGGGCTTGTAGCTGTAGGCGGTCGTGGCGCGGTCGCCACCACGGTTGCGCGCCTGGCTGCGACGCCAGGCACGGTTTCTTGCAGATTCCATGATGTGTTCTCGTGAGTACCGGGTTCGGCAGCCGCGGTAGTACGAGTGGCGCGCAGCATACACCGCACGCACAAAAAAGCCCACGCATCGCTGCGCAGGCTTCTTGATTCATCACAGTGGTCGGGACGGCCGGATTCGAACCGACGACCCTCTGCCCCCCAGGCAGATGCGCTACCAGGCTGCGCTACGCCCCGACTGATGCTGCGATGTGCCCGCCAGTGCGGCGGGCCGTGAAGTATAGCGGATTACGATGGAAATGGGATCAGCGGCGCAACAACTGCAGCACTTCTTCCAGCTCCATGCGCACCTGCTTGATGATCTGGTTGCTCAGCGCCGATTCCTCGCGGGCATCGGGACCGTCCAGACGCAGGCGTGCACCACCGATGGTGTAGCCCTGTTCGTACAGCAGGCTGCGGATCTGCCGCACCATCAGCACGTCGTGGCGCTGGTAGTAGCGGCGGTTGCCTCGGCGCTTGGCCGGCTCAAGGCTGGGAAACTCGGTTTCCCAGTAGCGCAGGACGTGCGGCTTGACGTCGCACAGCTCGCTGACTTCACCGATGGTGAAGTAGCGCTTGGCCGGGATCGGCGGTAGTTCGCGGTTACTGCCCGGATCCAGCATAAGCTTCCACCCTCTCCTTGAGCTTCTGGCCCGGACGGAAGGTGACCACCGTGCGGGCGGAAATCGGAATTTCCTCGCCGGTCTTGGGGTTGCGACCCGGGCGCTGGTTCTTGCGCCGCAGATCGAAATTACCGAAGCCCGACAGCTTCACCTGACGTCCCTGTTCCAATGCTTCACGCAGCACATCGAAAAACGCGTCGACGAATTCCTTGGCTTCCCGCTTGTTCAGACCGACTTCGTCGAACAGCTTTTCCGCCATCTCCGCCTTGGTCAATGCCATTGCCTGCTACCCCCGAGTGCTGCCCGCTCAGCCGCGGATCCGGGCGTGATGTTCACGCTCGATGGCAGTGACCGCCTCGGCCACCACCGCATCCACGTCGCGGTCCGTCAGAGTGCGCGACTTGTCCTGCAAAATCAAGCCCATAGCGAGACTCTTGAATCCCGGCTCGACGCCCTGGCCGACGTAGCGGTCGAACAGGTTCAGGTCGCGCAGCAGCGGGCCAGCAGCCTGGCGGACGGTGGCCGCGAGATCGGCCCAGGCCACCTGTTCAGGCACCAGGAATGCCAGGTCGCGACGCACTGCCGGGAAGCGCGACAGTTCGCCGGCACGCGGCAGGCGGCGGGCGGTCAGCGGCTCCAGGTCCAGTTCGAAGGCATAGACGTCGGCTTCGATGTCCATTGCCTTGGCCAGACGCGGGTGGATCTGCCCGATCCAGCCGATCGCCACGCCATCGCGGAACACCTCGGCCGAACGGGCCGGGTGGCCGTAGGGGCGGGCCGACGGGCGGAACTCCAGTACCGCACCACTGGCAGCCGCCAGCGATTCCAGATCGCCCTTCAGGTCATGGAAATCGACCTTGCGGGCCGGCAGGCCCCACTGCAGTGCCTGTGCATCACCACAGACCGCAGCGGCCACGCGCGGGGTTTCCAGCGGCGCCGGCCGGCCGTCGCCGGCCTGCTGGGCGAACACGCGGCCCAGTTCGAACAGGCGCACGCGGCCGATCTGGCGGGCGGCGTTGCGGCCCAACGTGGCGACCAGGCCTGGCAGCAGCGACGGGCGCATCACCGCCAGTTCGGCCGACAGCGGGTTGGCCAGCGGCACCAGGTTGTCGCGCAGCTGCCACTGGCTCAGCAGCGCATCGTCGACGAAGGCGAAGTTGACGGTTTCCTGCTGATCACGGGCGATCAGCTGGCGGCGCACGCTCAGTGCGTCCAGCTGGGTCTCGCTCGGCATCGCCACGCGCGAGGCGCCGCCCGGCAGCGTGGTCGGGATCTGCTCGTAACCGTGGATGCGCGCCAGCTCTTCGATCAGGTCTTCTTCGATGGCGATGTCGAAGCGGCGGCTCGGCGCCGTGACCTGCCAGCCGTCGGCGGTGGCAACCACGTCCATGCCCAGCGCGCGCAGGATGCGCTCCACTTCCGCATCGTCGATGGTGATGCCGAGCACGCGGGTGATGCGGGCGCGGCGCAGCACGATGGTTGCCGGCTGCGGCAGATCGGCCTCACGCACGGCCTCGGTGACCGGCGCCGGGGTGCCGCCGGCCAGGTCCAGCACCAGGCGGGTGGCGTACTCGATGGCGGTACGCGGCAGTGCCGGGTCGACACCGCGCTCGAAGCGGTGGCCGGCATCGGTGTGCAGGCCCAGCTTGCGACCACGGCCCATGATCGCGGCCGGCGCGAAGTGTGCGGCTTCCAGGAATACGGCGGTGGTCGCGTCGGTGACGCGGGTGTCGAAGCCGCCCATCAGGCCGGCCAGGCCGACCGCACGATCGGCGTCGGTCACGACCAGGAAGCTGTCGTCCAGCTCGGCGTCGCGGCCGTCCAGCAGCTTCAGGCTCTCGCCGGCACGCGAACGGCGCACGGCGATGCTGCCCTGCAGGGTGCCCAGGTCGTAGGCATGCATCGGCTGGCCGAGCTCGAGCATCACGTACTGGGTGATGTCGACCAGCAGCGAGACCGGGCGCACGCCGCTGCGGCGCAGGCGCTCGGCCATCCACAGCGGGGTCTTGGCGGCGGCGTTGACACCTTCGATGACGCGGCCCAGGTAACGCGGTGCTTCGGCGCCGGCGTCGAGCTGGATGGCCAGCTCACGGCTGCCGATGGCGGGAATCGCCTCGGCGGTGAAATCCAGCACGTCGCTGCGGGTGGCCGCGGCGACGTCGTAGGCGATGCCGCGCAGGCTGAAGCAGTCGGCGCGGTTCGGGGTCAGCTTGATCTCGATGCTGGCGTCCGGCAGGCCCAGGTAATCGACCAGAGCCTGGCCGACCGGTGCGTCATCCGGCAGTTCCAGCAGGCCGGAGGCATCGTTGTCCAGGCCCAGCTCCTTGGCCGAGCACAGCATGCCGTTGGACTCGACACCGCGCAGCTTGGCCGGCTTGATCTTCAGCTCGCCGATCTGCGCGCCGACCATCGCCAGCGGCGCGACCAGGCCCGGACGTGCGTTCGGTGCGCCGCAGACGATCTGCAGCAGCTCGCCCTGCCCGGCTTCGACCCTGCACACCTGCAGGCGGTCGGCTTCCGGATGGCGTACGGCGTCGATGATGCGTGCCACGACCACGTGCTCGAGGCCCTCGCCCAGCGCGGTCACTTCTTCCACTTCCAGGCCGATGGCGGTCAGCACCGCACTCAGTTCATCGCGCGAAGCGCGGGTCGGGACGTGGCTGCGCAGCCAGTTTTCGGAGAATTTCATGGTGTCACCCTGGTGGGAGGCGTGCCTCCCGTTGCGGTTTTTGTGGTCGCCCAGCGCATGCGCAAGGAGGCGTCCATCCAGAAAAGCAGCCGAGCATGGCTCGGCGCTACACGGTTGCGACTTACGCGAACTGCTTCAGGAAGCGCACGTCGTTCTCGAAGAACGCGCGCAGATCGTTGACGCCGTAACGCAGCATCGCGAAGCGCTCCACGCCCATGCCGAAGGCAAAGCCGGTGTAGCGCTCCGGATCGATGCCGACGTTGCGCAGCACGTTCGGATGGACCATGCCGCAGCCGAGCACTTCCAGCCAGCGGGTGCTGCCATCGGGCTGCTGCCAGGCGATGTCCACTTCCGCGCCCGGTTCAACGAACGGGAAGTAGCTGGGGCGGAAGCGCATCTCGAAGTCGCGCTCGAAGAAGGCGCGCACGAACTCGGCCAGCGTGCCCTTCAGGTCGGCGAAGGTCGAATGCTCGTCCACCAGCAGGCCTTCCACCTGGTGGAACATCGGCGAATGGGTCTGGTCGCTGTCGCTGCGGTACACCTTGCCGGCGGCGATCATGCGCAGCGGCGGCGCGTGGTCGCCCATGTAGCGCACCTGCACACCGGAGGTATGCGTGCGCAGCAGGCGGCCGTCACCGAAGTAGAAGGTGTCGTGCATGGCGCGCGCCGGGTGGTGCGGCGGGAAGTTCAGCGCCTCGAAGTTGTGCCAGTCATCCTCGATCTCCGGCCCTTCCGACAGCTCGTAGCCCAGCCGGCCGAAGATGCCGGTGATGCGCTCCAGGGTGCGGGTGATCGGATGCAGGCCGGCGCGGTCGCCATTGCGGCCCGGCAGGGTGATGTCGATGGCTTCGGCGGCCAGGCGCGCATCCAGTGCCGCGTCTTCCAGCAGCGCCTTGCGCTCGCCCAGCGCGCGGGTCAGCGCGTCGCGGGCCTGGTTGATCGCTTCACCGGCGGCCTTGCGCTCGTCGGCCGGCAGGGCTCCGAGCTGCTTGAGCTGCGAGGTGATGCTGCCACTCTTGCCAAGCAGGGCCACGCGCAGCTGTTCCAGCACGTCGGGGCTCTGTGCGGCGGCCACATCGGCCAGCGCCTGGGTGGTGAGGGATTGGATGTCGCTCATGGGGGGCCGGAACTCCAGTCGATCTGCCATCGCGATGCGCGAAGGGCCGACCCCTGTCGCCACCGCCGTCCCCGCGCTGCCGTCATGGCCTCGCCGGGACCCAAAAAAGAATGGGGAAGGACTTGCGCCCTTCCCCATGCATTGCCTTGACCTGACACCGTTCCGAGTGAACGGTTACGGCATCGGGAAGGACTTATGCCGCCAGCGCGCCCTTGGCCTTTTCGGCCAGCGCGGTAAAGCCGGCTGCGTCGTGCACGGCGATGTCAGCCAGGACCTTGCGATCCAGGGTGATGCCGGCCTTCAGCAGACCATTCATGAAGCGGCTGTAGCTCAGGCCGTTGATGCGGGCAGCCGCATTGATACGGGTGATCCACAGCGAACGGAAGTTGCGCTTCTTCTGCTTACGGCCGATGTAGGCGTACTGCTGTGCCTTGATGACCGCCTGCTTGGCGACGCGGAAGACCTTGCGACGGGCGTTGTAATAGCCCTTGGCGAGATCCAGAATCTTCTTGTGGCGGCGACGCGCCTGTACGCCACGCTTAACTCGTGCCATTTTTCAGTTCCTCAGAGGTAAGGGAGCATGCGGTCCAGACGGCCTGCGTCTTCTGCACGGACATGGCCCGTCTGACGCAGATTACGCTTACGCTTGGTCGCTTTCTTCGTGAGGATGTGGCTACGGTTGGCGTGGCCGCACTTGTACTTGCCCGAGGCGGTCTTGCGGAAACGCTTGGCCGCTGCCCGGTTGGTCTTGATCTTGGGCATTGCAATGTCCTTGATGGGATATGACCCTGGTTTCTGACTGATCTGGCGGCGGCCTGGGCCGCTCTTTCCGTCCTGCCATGATCGGCGTACGACCCGTCCTGGGTGGGTCGAGCCGGGCATGATACAGGCAAAACCGCCCTGCCACCAGCCCCTGCAACCCTTTCGCCGGCAATTCACCGGCTTCCTGCAAAAGCAAAGGGACGCCCATGGCGTCCCTCTACCCTGAACCATTCAGCCAGGCGCCCCGGAAGGCGGCCCGTCAGGCCTCAGGTCTTCTTCTTCGGCGCGATCATCATGACCATCTGACGCCCTTCCAGGCGCGGACGGGATTCAATGACGATGTCCTCGCCCAGATCGGTCTCGATCCGGTTGGCCATTTCGCGGCCCAGTTCCTGGTGGCTCATTTCACGGCCACGGAAACGGATGTTGACCTTGATCTTGTCACCATCCTCGAGGAACCCGCGCATCTTGCGCAGCTTGATCTGGTAGTCGCCCTCGTCCGTGACCGGACGGAACTTCACTTCCTTGATCTCGACCTGCTTGGTCTTCTTCTTGGCCTCGCTGGCCTTCTTCTGCGCTTCGAACTTGAACTTGCCGAAGTCCATGATCTTGCAGACCGGCGGATCGGCCTGCGGCTGGATTTCGACCAGGTCCAGGCCTTCATCTTCGGCCATGGACAGCGCTTCGTCGCGCGACAACACGCCGATCATTTCTCCGTCACTGCCGATCACGCGGACGCGCGGCACACGGATTTCCTGATTCTTGCGGTTCTGTTTGTTGTCAGGGGTGCTGATATTACGTTCTCCCAAGGGTATCGAACCGGTCCGGGTGCCTGTGCCCCCGGACCGGACCTTTGCTTACGCGCCCTCGGCCTGGAGCCGCTCGATGAAGGCCTGCAGGCTCATGCTGCCCAGGTCTTCGCCAGAACGCGTACGCACCGCCACAGCCCCATTTTCCTTCTCGCGGTCACCAATGACCAGCAGGTAGGGCACGCGCTGCAACGTATGCTCGCGGATTTTATAGCCGATCTTCTCGTTACGCAAATCCGAGCTGACGCGGAAGCCTTGCTCCGCAAGGGTTTTGGTCACGCCCGAGACGTACTCGGCCTGAGCGTCGGTGATGTTGGCCACCACCACCTGGGTCGGCGCCAGCCAGGCCGGGAACTGGCCGGCATGGTGCTCGATCAGGATGCCCAGGAAGCGCTCCATTGAGCCCACGATGGCGCGATGCAGCATGACCGGGTGCTTCTTCTGGCTGTTCTCGTCCACGTACTCGGCGCCCAGACGGCCCGGCATCATGAAGTCGACCTGCATCGTGCCCAGCTGCCAGGTACGGCCGATCGCGTCCTTCAGGTGATACTCGATCTTCGGGCCGTAGAAGGCGCCCTCGCCCGGCAGCTCCTGCCACTCCACCCCATTGCTGGACAGTGCCGAGCGCAGCGCGCCCTCGGCCTTGTCCCAGGTGGCGTCATCGCCCAGGCGCGATTCCGGACGCAGCGCGATCTTGACCTGGATCTCATCGAAGCCGAAGTGCTGGTAGACCGCCAGCGCCTGCTGGTGGAACGCGGTCACTTCCGCCTCGACCTGGTTTTCGGTGCAGAACACGTGGCCGTCGTCCTGGGTGAAACCACGCACGCGCAGGATGCCGTGCAGCGCGCCGGACGGCTCGTTGCGGTGGCAGGCACCGAACTCACCATAGCGGATCGGCAGGTCGCGGTAGCTGTGCAGGCCCTGGTTGAACACCTGCACGTGGCCCGGGCAGTTCATCGGCTTGAGCGCGTAGGTGCGCTTCTCCGATTCGGTGAAGAACATCGCGTCCTGGTAGTTGTCCCAGTGGCCGGATTTCTGCCACAGGCTCACGTCCAGGATCTGCGGGCAGCGCACTTCGCCGTAGCCGGTCTTGCGGTACACCTTGCGCATGTACTGCTCGACCACCTGCCACAGCGCCCAGCCCTTCGGGTGCCAGAACACCAGGCCCGGCGCTTCTTCCTGCAGGTGGAACAGGTCCTGCTGCTTGCCGATGCGGCGGTGGTCGCGCATCTCGGCTTCTTCGATGCGCTTGATGTACGCCTCGAGCTGCTTCTTGTCGGCCCAGGCGGTGCCGTAGATGCGCTGCAGCTGCTCGTTCTGCGCGTCACCGCGCCAGTAGGCACCGGAGATGCGGGTCAGCTTGAAGGCCTTCAGGAAGCGCGTGTTCGGCACGTGCGGGCCGCGGCACATGTCCACGTATTCCTGGTGGTAATACATGCCCATCGCCTGGATGTCGTCGGACATGTCCTCGATCAGGCGCAGCTTGTAGTCCTCGCCACGGGCCTTGAAGATCTCGATCACTTCGGCGCGCGGCGTCACCTTCTTGATGACGTCGTAGTCCTGGGCGATCAGTTCACCCATGCGCTTCTCGATCGCGGCCATGTCGTCCGGGGTGAACGGGCGCTCGGAGTAGATGTCGTAGTAGAAGCCCTCGGCGATCACCGGGCCGATCACCATCTTCACGTCCGGGTACAGCTGCTTGACGGCGTGGCCGACCAGGTGGGCGCAGGAGTGGCGGATGATCTCCACGCCCTCCTCGTCCTTGGCGGTGATGATGCGCAGGCTGGCATCGTGGTCGATGACGTCGCTGGCATCGACCAGCACGCCATCCACGGCACCGGCGATGGTGGCCTTGGCCAGGCCGGCGCCGATCGACTGGGCGACCTCCATGACGCTGACGGGGTTTTCGAATTCGCGGCGGCTGCCGTCGGGAAGAGTAATGTTGATCATCGCAGTGGCTTCGTGCGGGGCCCGCGGGGCGGGCTGGAAAGCGTTCCCGGGGCGGCGCCCGGGCAATAAAAAAGCGCCGCGAGGGCGCCTGGAACACAGGGCCTTCGGGGGCAGGTCAACAGTGGGCGGTGGTAGTGCTCATGTCGCACGCTCGGCCGGCGCTGGGCGCGGGCCACCTTGTTCCAGTCAGGGTCCTACGCTGATCTTAAACCAGCGCAGGGGAAAGCCCAAGGCCTACCGTACGGTCCGCTGAATGGGTCTCGCTGGCGGCGTGAAATTGCAATGATTACCATGTCGGCGCAGGCCGCCCTGTGCCAGCCTGCCCGCTTTCCCCCAGGACCCCGTGATGCGCCACCCGCTCCGACCGGCTCCCGCCGGCCCCGCCCGTGCCCCGCGTTCGCCGGCCCGCTGCCACGCTGGCCGCCCGCGATGATCACCGTCGGCCTTTCCACGCTCGGCTTCTGCAGCCTGGGCATGCTGGCGGCGATGTTCTCGGCGCTGGCCTTCTATGCCGCCTCGCCACACTGCCGCTGGCCGCGCCTGCGCCGTGCCGGCCGCCTTGGCCGCCAGATCGGCCTGGTCGCCGCTGCCGCCGCGCTGTGGCTGTGGATGGCCGAGCTTGGTTTTGCCGCCGGCCTGGTGGCGATGCTGTGCACCTGGATGCTGGCCGCCATGCTGCTGCCGGCGCTGGCGGCCTGGCACCGCCCCGGTACGGAGTCGCCGTGATGTGGCCGCGCGCCTTCGCCGGCATCGTGGCCGGCTTCCTCCTGGCCGCCGCCGTCACCGGCCTGCTGGCGTGGCTGCCGCCCGGCCCGTGGCAACGGGCGCTGGTGCCGACCCTCATCGCCTTCATCCCGCTGTGGATGCTGGCCGCCCTGTGGGCGTTCAGTTTCCGCAGCGCGCTGCGCGCCTGGCTGGTGCTGGCCGGCAGCGCCGCCGCCGGCTTTGCCGTGCTCGGGCTGCTGCGCCTGACCGGCGCGGTGCAATGAGACCTTTCCCATGAAGTTCAGTTCGCAGACGCTGCGCACGTTCACCACCCTGCACACCTGGGTCGGCCTGGTTGCCGGCTTCGGCCTGTTCGTGGCCTTCTACGCGGGTGCGCTGACCCTGTTCCACCACGACCTGCCGCTGTGGCAGACGCCCGGTGCAGCCACCGCACTCCCCGCCGGCCTGGACGACGCGCAGTACCTGCTGGAAGACGTGCTTGCCGCGCATCCGGAAGCGCGCCGCCACGTCGGCATGACCTTCCCCGGCACCGAACACCCGCAGCCACTGGCCTACTGGCAGGCCGATGACGGCAGCTGGCGCTACGCCTGGCCGGGACAGATCGCCGGCAGCACCACGCCGCCACAGACCGGGCTGGCCGAACTGGTCAACGAGCTGCATTACAGCCTCGGACTGCCGGTGGCCGGCATCTACGTGATGGGCATCGTCAGCCTGCTGTATGGCATGGCCCTGCTCAGCGGCCTGGTGATCCACCTGCCGAAGCTGTTCGGCGATCTGTTCGCGCTGCGCCCGGGCCGCAACCTGAAGCAGCTGTGGCAGGACGCGCACAACGTGATCGGCGTGCTCAGCCTGCCTTTCCACCTGATGTTCGCGGTGACCGGCGCCCTGCTCTGCCTGGTGTTCGTGCAGATGGCCCTGCTCAACCCGCTGATCTACGACGGCAAGGCCCTGCAGGCGGTACCGACCGCAATGGACACCGCGCCGGTGCGCGACGCCAGCGGCATCCCGGCGCCGCCGGGCAGCCTGCGCGTGCTGCATGCGCGCGCGCTTGAAGTGGCCCGTGCACAGGGCGTGGCCAATTTCGAACCGGCCTACCTGAAGCTGGCCAACGCCGGCGATGCCAACGCCACCATCGAGATCACCGGCGAATCCACCGGAACGCTCGGCCCGCTCGGCGCGGTGGCACTGGACGTGGCCACCGGCAACGTCCTGGCCTCGCAGCTGCCCGGCCAGCGCGACGCCAACCACGCCACGCTCAGCGCGGCCTATGCCCTGCACTTCGGCGAGTTCGGCAACGGTGTGGTGGTCTGGCTGTACTTCCTGCTCGGCCTTGGCGGTGCCTTCCTGTTCTACTCCGGCAACCTGTTGTGGATCGAATCGCGGCGCAAGCGTCGCCAGCCGCAGCAACCGCGTGCCGGGGTGAACATGGCACGGGCCACGGTCGGCGTCTGCATCGGGCTGTGCGTTGCGATTTCGGTGGCGTTCGTCACCGCACTGGTGCTGGAGCGGCTGGCACCGTCCGCGGTCGACCACGGCATCCGCTGGGCCTGCTTCGGCAGCTGGGCGGCCTGTGCGCTGTGGGCCGCGCTGCGACGCCCGGCGCAGGCGGCACGCGAACTGCTGTGGGCGGCGGCGATCAGCACCGCGCTGGTGCCGATCCTGCATGGCGCGCTCAATGGTGACTGGCTGTGGCGTGCTGCTGCGCGTGGCCACTGGCCGCTGTTCTGGGTCGATGCCATCGCGCTGGCCATGGCCTTCGGCTTCGCCCGCCTGGCTGTGGCCAGCCAACGCCGCGCCCGCAACGGCGACCCCAACAGCGTCTGGGCCAACTGAGCCGTCGCCGGGCATGGCCCGGCGCTACCGACCGTTACGCGCAACGCCCCCTGTAGCGTCGAGCATGCTCGACAGCTGTTGATTTCGCGCCAAGCTCCGTCGAGCAAGCTCGACGCTACCCAAGCAGGATCATGCCTCGCCGGGGTAACGACTCACTTCGATCAGGTTGCCATCCGGGTCGCGGAAGTACACCGATTCGATCAGCCCCAGCGCGTCAGTACGTGCCACCGGCCCCTCCTCCACTGCAACGGACTGCGCCTGCAGGTGGGCCAGCACATCGGTCGTCGCCGTGCGCGTGACCAGGCACAGATCGGCGCTGCCCGGCATGGGCCGCAGCGCATGCGGTTGCAGCGGGGCGCTGGCCGGATGCAGGTTGATCTTCTGCTGGCCGAACTGCAGTGCGGTACGGCCCGCGCCGAAGTGCACGACCTGCATGCCGAGCACGCGCTGGTAGAAATCACAGCTGCGGTCGATGTCGGCGACGGTGAGGACCAGATGGTCCAAGCGTTCG
The DNA here is from genome assembly GCF_039673015.1 of Stenotrophomonas sp. TWI1409. Taxonomy (NCBI): domain Bacteria; kingdom Pseudomonadati; phylum Pseudomonadota; class Gammaproteobacteria; order Lysobacterales; family Lysobacteraceae; genus Stenotrophomonas; species Stenotrophomonas sp. TWI1409. The sequence goes on along the minus strand of NZ_JBDJKU010000022.1, from coordinate 6,810 downwards.
AGATGGATCATGCCCGCAGCGTAGCGCTGCGGGCATGGACATGCTGTGCGGGGTCGGGCCGATGGCGTTGCGGCGTTGCGCCGGACATCGCCTGATGCAGCTCAATCGCCGATGCGTGCCTTCTGCCAGGGGCCCAGCATGGCGTTGAGCAGGCTGGCCTGTTCGTCGTCGCCGGTCAGCTCCCACATGAAGACGCCGGCCAGGCCCTGCTCGCGGGCGAACTGCGCACGCAGGCCGATCGAGCGCGGGTCTTCATAGCTGATGAAAACCTTCTGCTCGGCGTTGTACAGCCACGGGCTCTGCGCCTGTGGTTGCCAGTGCTTCGTCCAGCCCGGCTGGTCGAGATAGCGCGCCTTGATCACGCGCCAGTCGCCGGCATCGGCCGGTGCACTGTAGGACTGGTACAGCCCATCCGGCGCATCGCCGGTGACCTTGAAGCCGCGCCCGTAGAACGGCACACCCAGCACCAGCTTGTGGGCTGGCACCCCGCGCTCGCGGTAGTACTGCACCGCGCCGACAACGTTGTTCCAGCGCCGCAGTTCCGGCGCCAGCGGATCGGTCGGCACTTCATGCAGGGGCGCATTGAACGTCGACACCGCCGAGAAGCCGGTGCCCATGTCGTAGCTCATCAGGTTGATGAAATCGAACACCTTGGCCAGCGCCGGCAGGTCATAGCTTGCGGCTGGATCGTAGGGGCCATCGGTCTGCAGGCGACCGGCGGCCAGTGCGGCGGTCAACAGCATCGGCTGCCCCGCCTTGCGGCCATGCGCATCAAGGGCCACGCGGAACGCCTGCGCGAGCCGGGTCAGATTGGCGCGGTCCTGCGGGCGATGTGCCAGCTCCTTCGGTCCGCCACTGACTGGGAACTCCCAGTCGATGTCCACGCCATCGAAACTGCCAGCATGACGATCGAAGAACAGCGCCATGCATGAGTCGACCAGGCGCTTGCGGCTGCCCTCGGTCAGCGCTGCATCGGAGAATCCACCTGCGCCCCAGCCACCGATCGAGATCAACGTGCGCAGATGCGGGTGCGCCTTCTTCAGCTCGGCCAGCGCCGCGAAGTTCTTCGGCGCTTCCGCACCGATCGTGCAGCGCCCGTCCTCGATGGTGGAGAACGCGTAGAACAGGTGGGTGAGGCGCTCGGCCGGAATGCTCGACACCGGGTAGCGCTCGGCCGACCCACCGGGGTAGTAGGCACCGAAGATCGGCGGCTGCGCGGGTGCCGCATGCACGGCTATGGGCAAAGCACCGGCAATCAGCACGGCAAGGGCAGCCACGGTCTGGCGGAACATGGGATCTCCCGGTTCGAAGGCGCAGCCACGTTAGCAAACGGATGGGGCTGTGGGACGGTTGTCGTGGCATGTCGTCCAGTGGACAAGTGCATCCCGCCGGATGACGACAACGCGCCAGTCATGCAACGACCCTCATGCACTGCAGCAGGACACACGCCGACGCTGCGTTCGCGGGCTCGCGCATCGGCTAAGGTAGCCGCGGACCTTCAACCGCGCATGGACATGAGCACCGACCACGACAACCTCGACGACGGCGACCTGCTGGACGACGAAACCCTCGACGAATGCCAGGCCCTGGAGGCACGCGCCTACGACGCCTTCCACGAAGGCGACCTGCAGCAGGCGGTGGCGCTGTTCGGCGAGCTGATCGCACTCGCTCCGGAGGTGCCGTACCTGCATTACATGCGCGGATTGGCGCACAAGTATCTGCGCGACTGGGCTGCCTCACTGCAGGACAACCTGCAATCGGAGCAGCTGCGTGGGGAATTCGATGTCGCCACTGCCTGGAATGCCGGCATCGCCGCCACCGGCATGGCGGACTGGGCCGAAGCACGACGCCAGTGGACCCGCTGTGGCATCACCCTGCCCGAAGGCGAGGGCCCGATCGAGGGCCACTTCGGCGTGGCCTGCGTGCGCCTGGCACCGTGGTCGGATGCCGAAGTGGTGTACATGAGCCGCATTGATCCGGTGCGTGCACGCATCCACAACGTACCGCTGCCCGAAAGCGGCTTTCGCTTCGGCGACATCGTGCTGCACGACGGCGCCTCGACCGGCCGCCGTACGTACAGCGAACACGAGGTGCCGGTGTTCAATGCAATGCAGCGCCTGCAGGCATCGGACATGGCGACCTTCACCGTGTTCGTGCAGTGCGATTCGGCCGATGACATCGCTGCGCTGGAGGCAATCACCCTGCCCGGCATCGGCATGGTCGAGGACTGGACGGCTACCGTGCGCCGGCTGTGCCGCCGCTGCAGCTACGGCACGCCGCACCAGCATGGTGATGAGGCGCCAGATGAAGACCAATGGAGACGCGAACGTGACCTCGGCGTGGCCGCACAGGGCCGGGCTGCGGTGGAAAAGCTCATGGCGGTGTGGGTCGCTGCAGCCCCCGGCCGGGTGCTGGAGGCCATCGAACAGCGCGAGCACCCGATGAGCGACCCGGAGCCAGGCCAGGTCTGGTGGCTGGGGGAGGACGAAGAAGACGCGTAAGTGCAAGGACCAACGGTCCTCATCCACAGGATTCCAGGCAAAGAAAAAGCGGGCCGAAGCCCGCTTTTTCATTTCAGCGATTCCAGGAGCGTGTCAACCAAGGTTGACACCCACCGCCGATTATTCGGCGCTGGCGGCTTCGCCTTCTTCCACGGCCTTCATCGACAGGCGGATACGGCCTTGCTTGTCGACTTCCAGCACCTTGACCTTGACCACATCTCCTTCCTTCAGCACGTCGCCGACCTTCTCGACGCGATCGCTGGAGATCTGCGACACGTGGACCAGACCGTCCTTGCCCGGCAGGATCGTGACGAACGCACCGAAGTCCATGATCTTGGCGACCTTGCCTTCGTAGATGCGGCCCGGCTCGACGTCCGAGGTGATCTGCTCGATGCGGGCCTTGGCGGCCTGGGCAGCGATGGCATTGACCGAAGCGATGACGATGGTGCCGTCGTCCTGGATGTCGATCTGGGTGCCGGTTTCCTTGGTGATGGCCTGGATGGTCGAGCCACCCTTGCCGATCACTTCGCGGATCTTGTCCGGGTGGATCTTGATGGTCAGCAGGCGCGGCGCGTAGTCCGACAGCTCTTCACGCGGAGCGGTCAGGCCGTGGGCCATTTCGCCCAGGATGTGCAGACGGCCAGCCTTGGCCTGCTGCAGGGCCTGCTTCATGATCTCTTCGGTGATGCCTTCGATCTTGATGTCCATCTGCAGGGCGGAGATGCCCTCAGCGGTACCGGCCACCTTGAAGTCCATGTCGCCCAGGTGATCTTCGTCACCCAGGATGTCGGACAGGACGACGAAGCGCTCGCCTTCCTTGACCAGACCCATGGCGATACCGGCAACCGGCGCCTTCACCGGCACGCCGGCGTCCATCAGGGCCAGCGACGAACCGCAGACCGAGGCCATCGACGAGGAACCGTTCGACTCGGTGATTTCCGAGACGACGCGGATGGTGTACGGGAAGGCTTCCAGCGACGGCATGACAGCCAGCACGCCGCGCTTGGCCAGGCGACCGTGGCCGATTTCGCGGCGCTTCGGGCCCATCATGCGGCCGCACTCACCCACCGAGAACGGAGGGAAGTTGTAGTGGAACAGGAAGTTTTCCTTGTACTCACCGGCAACGGCATCGATGACCTGGCCATCACGGGCGGTGCCCAGGGTGATGGTCACGATGGCCTGGGTTTCGCCGCGGGTGAACAGCGAGGAACCGTGGGTACGCGGCAGCACGCCGGTCTTCACGGCGATCGGGCGGACGGTGTCCAGCGCACGGCCGTCGATGCGGACCTTGGTGTCCAGCACCGAGTCACGCATGGTGCGGTATTCCAGCTCGCCGAATTCCTTCGACAGCTCGGCCGGGTTCCAGCCTTCGGCGGCCACGCGGCCAGCCAGGGTTTCGACCACGTCCTTCTTGATCGCCGAGATGGCGTCACGGCGCTGCAGTTTGTCACGCACCTGGAAGGCTTCGCCCAGGCGCGGGCCGATGGCTTCCTTCAGGGCGGAGATCAGCGCGTCGTTCTTGGCCGGGGCTTCCCAGGTCGACGGCTTGGTGCCGGCTTCGACGGTCAGCTCGTTGATCGCGTTGATGACCTTCTGCATTTCGCGGTGACCGAAGGTCACGGCGCCCAGCATCACTTCTTCGGACAGCAGCGCGGCTTCGGATTCGACCATCAGCACGGCGTTGGAGGTACCGGCGACAACCAGTTCCAGCTGCGAGTCGGCCAGTTCGCTGACGGTCGGGTTCAGGATGTACTCGCCGTTCTTGTAACCGACCTTGGCAGCGCCGATCGGACCCATGAACGGGGTGCCGGCCAGGGCCAGGGCAGCCGAGGCGCCGATCAGGGCCGGGATGTCGCCGTCCACGTCCGGGTTCAACGACATGACCGTGGCGATGATCTGCACTTCGTTCTTGTAGTCTTCCGGGAACAGCGGACGGATCGGACGGTCGATCAGACGCGAGATCAGGGTTTCCTTCTCGGTCGCACGGCCCTCACGCTTGAAGAAACCACCCGGGATACGGCCGCCGGCGTAGAACTTTTCCTGATAATCGACGGTCAGCGGGAAGAAGTCCTGGCCTTCGCGCGCGCTCTTGGCGGCGACGGCGGTGACCAGCAGTACGGTGTCGTCCATCTTGACGATGACGGCACCGCTGGCCTGACGGGCGACTTCGCCGGTCTCGAGCGTGACGGTGTGCTTGCCGTACTGGAAGGTTTTGGTGATTTTTGCCACGGAGGGTGTCCTTGGGGATGCTGTCTGCGAATTTGGACCGTCGGCGACCCTTGCCGCCAGCGGGTGGCCGGATCGTTCCGGCCTGAATCGGGGATTGCGGTGCTACAAAACAAAACCGCGGCGCATCGCTGCGCCGCGGGGGATTCGTTGCTTAGCGACGCAGGCCAAGCTTCTCGATCAGGGCCTTGTAACGCTCGACGTCCTTCTTCTTCAGGTAGTCGAGCAGGCTGCGACGGCGGTTGACCATCTGCAGCAGGCCGCGGCGGCTGTGGTGGTCCTTCTTGTGGGTCTTGAAGTGGCCGGTCAGCAGTTCGATGCGGGCGGTCAGCAGTGCAACCTGGACTTCCGGGGAGCCGGTGTCAGCCGAGCTGCGCTTGTTGTCTTCAATGACCTTCTGGGTGTCGATCGACATTTCTTTTTTCTCTGTGATGCGTGGCCGGCAGGAACGCGCTTCGCGCACCGCCAGGCTCGCCGTGGACTACGAGGATGAAACCTGCGCGAGGCAGGTTGCCGGAAAACGGCCGCGAAATTGTAACGGTCGGGGGCTTCCGGGACAAGGACCGGGGCTGAACCGCCCGGCCCAGGTCAGAGGTTGAAACGACGCTGCGGAGCCAGCAAGCCACTGTCATCGACCTGGCCCAGGCCCTGGACAGCATCGTCCGGGCCAAACACGGCCACCAGGCCATGCGGCCAGGACAGGTCGCGCTGGCGCTGGCCGACGCAGAAACGGTGGGCCTGGTCGGCATCGAGGTCGACCCGCGGGTATTCAGCCAGGCCGGCCGCCAGCGGCAGCAGCAGCGCGTCCATCCCGGCCTCGTCACCGGCCTCGACCATCGCCCGCAGCTGGTCCAGGGTGACCATCGCCGGTTCATGGAACGGCTCGACCCAGAGCCGGCGCAACGCGCTGATGTGGGCACCGCAGCCCAGCGCCTCGCCCAGGTCGCGGGCCAGGCTGCGGATGTAGGTGCCGGAGCCGCAGGTCACGCGCAGCCGCAACCGCTCGGGCTGCTGCTCCATCACCTCGATGGCGTGCACCTGCACCTCGCGCACCGGCGCTTCGATGACGTCACCGCGGCGGGCCTTCACATACAGCGGCTCCCCACCCTGCTTCAGTGCCGAATAGATCGGAGCACGCTGGCGGATGCTGCCGGTCAGCGGCGCCAGCGCCGCCTGCAGGGCCTCGGCACTGATCGAAGGCACCGGGCGCTGCAGCAGCACCTGGCCTTCGGAATCGTCAGTGTCGGTGGTCTGGCCCAGCATGATCTCGGCGTCGTAGGCCTTGGCCGAGCCGAGCAGCAGACCGGCAATCTTGGTCGCCTCGCCGAAGCACAGCGGCAACAGGCCGGTGGCCAGCGGATCGAGGCTGCCGGTATGGCCACCCTTTTCGGCACGGAACAGGCGACGGGCCACCTGCAGGGCGGCGTTGGAGCTCATGCCGGTCGACTTGTCGAGCAGCAGGATGCCATCCAGGCGGCGGAACTGAATTCGGGTCATGACAGGATTTTGTAGAGTCGAGCCATGCTCGACTGCTGCAGCGCGGTCTGCATCAGACATCGCGCAGCCGGAATGCAACGACGCCGGGCATGCCCGGCGTCGCGCGGTTATTCTTCGTCGCTCTCGCGACGCTTCTCGGCGGCCAACGTATCAGGCAGATCGCGCAGGATGTTGTCGATGTGCTCACCACGGTCGACCGAGTCGTCGTAGTGGAAATGCAGCTCCGGCACGTGGCGCAGCTTCATCGCACGGGCCAGGTCCATGCGCAGGCGATAGCCCAGCTCCTTCAGGCCGGCCACGGCTTCAGCCGAACGTTCCGGCATCAGCGCAGTGACGAATACCTTGGCATGGGCCATGTCGCGGGTGATTTCCACGTCGGACACGCTCACCGAGGGCAACCCGTGCTCGCGCACGGCGTTGTGCACCAGGGTGCCGAGTTCACGGCGCAGCTGGGCGGAGACACGGTCGGTTCGATGGAAAGTCTTGGGCACGAGGAGCTCTTGGTTCAGTTGTCGCCCGACCAACGGTCGGGCACGACTCTTGATTCAATGGTCGCCCGACCCCCGGGCGGGGGCGACAACAATGT
>NZ_JBDJKU010000021.1:0-66948 GCF_039673015.1 Stenotrophomonas sp. TWI1409 | reverse complement strand
ACCCGCATGCACCGCAATTGTTCGACATTGCCGGCCAGCGGCCGGCACTACCCCTGATTGGAAAACGGGGTCGGATCGCAGGATCCGACCCCGTGGTCTTTCAGCCCACCGCCCTTGGCTTGGCCACCCGCGCTGCAAAGGTCGGCAGCACCAGCAGGGTCAGCACGGTGGCGGTGATCAGGCCACCGATCACCACTGTCGCCAGCGGCTTCTGCACTTCCGCACCGGAACCGCTGGCGATCGCCATCGGAATGAAGCCGACGATCGCCACCAGCGCCGTGGTCAGCACCGCGCGGATGCGGCTGGAGGCGCCGTTGATCGCCGCCTGCAGCGGCAGGTCACCGGCATCCAGGCGCTCGCGGATCGCCTGCATCAGCACCAGGCCGTTCAAGGTGGCCACGCCGGACACGGCGATGAAACCAACCGCCGCCGACACCGAAAACGGCATGCCACGCAGCAGCAGCGCGAGAATGCCGCCGACCAGCGCCAACGGCACGCAGCTGAACACCAGAATGGCTTCCTTGCCGCTGCGCAGCGCCATGAACAGCAGGCTGCCGATCAGCAGGAACACCACCGGCACCACCGTCGCCAGCCGCTTCTCGGCACGCTGCAGGTTCTCGAACTGGCCGCCCCAGGTCAGATACGCACCCGGCGGCAGTGCCACGTCGGCCACCGCTGCCTGCGCTTCGCCGACGAAGCCGCCCAGGTCGCGGCCACGCACGTTGGCCTGCACCACCACGCGGCGGCTGCCGTTGTTGCGGCTGATTTGGTTGGGCCCTTCGCTGACCGTGATGCGCGCGACCGACGACAGCGGAATCACCAGGCCTGCAGGCGTGGCGATCGGCAACGAGGCCAGCTGGTCCGGATCATTGCGCGAGGCATCGTCCAGGCGCACCACCACGTTGAAGCGGCGATCACCTTCGAAGATCTTGCCGGCGGCGGTACCACCGATGCCGGTGGACAGCGCGTCACTCACGTCCGCGGCAGTCAGGCCGTACTGCGCCGCCGCCACGTGGTCGATGGCCACATTGAGCGTGGGCAGGCCGGAGATCTGTTCCACCCGCACGTCGGCCGCACCGTTCACCGCACGCAGCTTCAACGCCACCTGGTCGGCCACCTTCTGCAGCTGGCTGAAGTCATCGCCGAAGATCATCACCGCCAGGTCGGTACGCACGCCGGAAATCAGCTCGTTGAAGCGCAGCTCGATCGGCTGGCTGAATTCGAAGCTGTTGCCCAGCTGCTGCCCGGCCAGCTTTTCGAAGCGTGCTACCAGTGCATCCTTGCCCAGTTTCGGATCCGGCCAGTCCTTGCGTGGCTTGAGCACGATCACGCTGTCGGAGATGTTGGTCGGCATCGGGTCGATCGCCGCCTCTGCGGTACCGGTGCGCGAGAACACGGTTTCCACTTCCGGCTGTTTGGCAATCGCCTTTTCCAGTGCCAGCTGCATCGCCAGCGACTGCTCCAGTGAGGTCGACGGCACGCGCAGGGCCTGCATCGCCACGTTGCCTTCGTCCAGCGTCGGCATGAACTCGCGGCCCAGCAGCGAGAACGAACCGATACCCACCACCACCATCATCACCGCACCGGCCAGCACCGTGCGCGGATGCGCCACGGCTTTGCGCACCACTGGTTCGATGCGCGCACGCAGCACGCGGATCAGCTTGGTTTCGTGCTCGCCATCGTCAGCATGTGCATCGCCGTCCTTCACCTTCGGCTCGCGTACCAGCAGTGCGGCCATCGCCGGCACGAAGGTGAAGGAGAAGATGAAGGCACCGATCAGGGCCAGCATGAACGTGGCCGCCATCGGGTGGAACGTCTTGCCCTCCACGCCTTCCAGGGTAAGGATCGGCGCGAACACCAGCAGGATGATCAGCTGGCCGAAGGCCGCAGGGCGCGCCATCTTCATCGCCGAATCGGCGGCCACGCGCAGGCGTTCCATCGCGGTCAACGCACGGCCCAGTTCGGCGCGGCGCTGGCCCAGCATCAGCAGGGTCGACTCGACCACGATCACCGCACCGTCCACCAGGATGCCGAAGTCCAGCGCACCCAGGCTCATCAGGTTGCCGCTGATGCCGAAGCGGTTCATGCCGATCACTGCGAAGAGGAACGACAGCGGAATGACCAGCGCGGTGATCGTTGCCGCACGCAGGTTGCCCAGCAGCAGGAACAGCACCACCACCACCAGCAACGCGCCCTCGGTGAGGTTCTTGGCCACGGTCTTGATGGTGGAATTGACCAGCACGCTGCGGTCCAGCACCGGTGCCGCCACGATGTCGGCCGGCAGCGATTTGTTCACCTGTTCCAGGCGCGCCGCAGCTGCCTGCGCCACGGTGCGGCTGTTGCCGCCGGCGATCATCAGCGCGGTACCCAGCACGGCTTCATGGCCGTTGCGGCTGGCCGCACCCAGGCGCGGTGCGCGGCTCAGGTCGACGTCGGCCACATCGGCCACGCGTACCACCACGCCATTGCGGGTGGCTACCGGGGCCTGTGCGAGATCGTCGGTGGTCAGCGCCAGGCCGTCAGCACGTACCACCAGGCCCTCGCCGGCACGCTGCACGAAACCGGCACCGGCCTGTACGTTGGAACGCTGCAGGGCAGTGACCAGGTCGGCCAGGCCGAGGCCGTGCGCGGCCAGCTTGGCACTGTCCGGATGCACGCCGTATTCCTTGACGTAGCCGCCGACCGTATCGACGCCGGCCAGCCCCGGGCTGGAACGCATCTGCGGCGCGATGATCCAGTCCTGCACGGTGCGCAGGTAGGTGGCACGTTCTTCCGGCGTGCGAAGCAGGTTGCCTTCCGGCGTGCGGTAGACCTCGCCGGCCTGCCAACCCGCTTCACCGGGCTTGGCCAGCTTGGCCGGATCGAACGCCGTGAAGTCCACCGTCCACATCAGCACCTCGCCGAGGCCGGTGGTGACCGGCGACAGCATCGGCGACGCACCATCGGGCAGGTCTTCAGACGCTTCGCGCATGCGTTCGGCCACCTGCTGGCGGGCGAAGTAGATGTCGGTCGCATCAGTGAAGATCGCGGTGACCTGCGAGAAGCCATTGCGCGACAGCGAACGCGTGGTGGTCAGGCCGGGAATGCCGGCCAGCGCGGTTTCCAGCGGGTAGGTCACCTGCCGTTCGATCTGCTCCGGGGTCAGTGCAGGTGCCACCGTGTTGATCTGCACTTGGCGGTTGGTGATGTCCGGTACCGCGTCGATCGGCAGCTTGCCCAGCTGGAACAGGCCCACGGCGGCGATCAGCGCCGCCATGAACACCACCAGCCAGCGGTGGCGTACCGCTGTTTCAATGATCAGCTTGAACATGGTCGCCTCCTCAGTGGCCGTGCTCGGCTTCGCCCTTGGCCAGCTCGGCCTTGAGCAGGAAGGCGTTGGCACCGACGATGCGCTCGTTGCCGGTCAGCCCACCGAGGATCTCGATACGGTCACCAGCACGACGGCCAGCCAGCACCGGCTGCGCCTTGAAGCCGCCTTCGACGGCGACGAACACCGCACTGCTGCCATCGACGTTCTGCACCGCATCGGCGGGCACGCTGAGCGAGCCGTCCTGGCCTTCGGTGACCACCACCGCAGAGACCGGCGAACCGGCCGGCGGCAGCGCGGCATCCACCGGCGTGGCACGGATCACCGCGACGCCGCCCTGCTGGCGGACATCGGCGGCCGACCCGGTGACGGTGGCGGTGAAGCTGCCCCCCGGCACGCTCACTTCCAGCTTCATGCCGGGCGTGACCTGCGCGGCAAGCGCAGGCGGCGCGGTGAACACCAGTTCGTTCATCGTCGGGTCGGCGACGTCGGCCACCGCGCTGCCGGCGGCGACCACGCCACCCGGGGTGACCTGCACGTTGCCGACGATGCCGGCTACCGGGCTGGTGATGCGCACGCGACCGCTGCTGTCCGGCGAACCGTTGGCGGCGGCTTGGGCCTGCGCGGCGGCGGCCTGGGCCTGTGCCGCCAGCGAACGTGCGCGCGAGGTTTCCATTTCCTGGCGGGCGACCACGCCCTGGTCGACCAGCGCCTTGTCGCGGCCATAGGCCAGGCGCGCGGCTTCTGCTTCGGCCGAGGCGGCCAGCGCATTGGCGCGGAACACCGCGGCCTCGCCACTGACCACGATGACCAGTGCCTGGTTCTGCTTCACCGCCGTGCCCGGCGCGACCAGCACGCGCTCGACGCGGCCGGTCACCGTGGAGGCAACCGAAGCGCGGGCGCCCACGGTGGGCTCGACCCTGCCGGACAGCCGGGTCGAGCCACCGCCACCGCGACCGATCGCGACCACTTCGATACCGGAGGCCTTGATCTGTTCCTGGGTCAGCTGCACCACGCCTTCATCGGCGTCGGCGGGGGCTTTGGCGGTTTCCGCCTTGGCCTCCTTGCTGTCGGCGGCATGGCCGTGGCCATCGTCGGTGCCGGCCTTGGCCGCAGCGGGGTCTTCATTGGCAGGCGTCTGTGCGTTGCCAGCGCAGCCGGCCAGCAGCATGGTCAGCAGCACGCCGCCGATCAGCGGGAAAGTACGGGAGAGAGTCATTTGGCCTCCACAAAAGGTGCGCGCCCCTCAAGGCGGGCAAGATCGATTTCCGCGCCGACGCGCGACAGGCGCGCATCCACGGCGGTGCCGCGGGCGGCGATGAGGGCGCTGCGCGTGCTGCGCAGTTCCAGCTGCGAGATACGTCCGGCGTCGAAGCCGACGCGGGCCAGGCGATACGCCTCTTCGGCGGCGACCACGCTTTCATCGGCGGCGCGGGTCCGGCTTCCGGCGGCTTTCAGTCCGGCTACGGCGGAGAGACGTGCCGCCTCGCTGTCGCGGCGCTGCTGGTCCAGGCGGGCCTCGGCCGCGCGCTGGTCGGCATTGGCGGCGCGGATGCCCCCGCGGTTGCGGTCGAACAGCGGGATGCTGAGGCTGACCCCGAGGTTGTAGGCACGCTCGCCGCCTTCGCGGAAGCGGGTCTGTGCGGCGGTGACACTGAGGTCGGGCAGGGCGCGCTTGCGCTCCACGTCGACCAGCTTGCCGGCCGCATCGGCTTCGGCTTCGGCGATGCGCACCGCCAGTGCCACGTCGGTGGCGCCACGCGGCAGCGGCGGGGCCCGGTCGAGCAGGCTGTCGTCAATCGACTGCACCGGCGCATCCAGCAGCGCGGCACCGGCCAGGCGGGCCAGCGCGGCATCGCGGAAGGCCTGTGCCTCATCCAGTGAAGCACTGGCGTTGGCCACTTCGCTCTGCGCCTGCACCGCACGCAGCTGCGGCTCGCGGCCCTGCTTGACCATCGCGTTGACGGCGTTGGCGTCATCGCGGGTGAGGGTCAGTGCTTCTTCGGCCAGGCTGTAGCGGCGCAGTGCGCTTTCCGCCTGTGCGTAGACCACCGCCAGCTGGCTGGCCACGTCGCTGCGGCTTTGGGCACCACGCAGGTTGGCGGCCTGTGCCTCGGCGCGGGCGGCACGGACACGCGCGCCACGCTGGCCCCAGACCTCCAGCGGCTGGGACAGGGTGAGCACGGTATCGGCCTTGCCCATGCCGCCATAGGAGCCGGTGCCCCAGGCGTTTTCGGCGGAGTAGGAGAGGGAAGGATTGGGCAACGCACGGGCCTGGTCGGCACGCGCATCGGCGGCCTCGGCCAGTGCCGTACCCACACGGGTACCGGGCAGCTGGTCCAGGCGTTCAAGCAGGGTGTCGTAGGAGGGGGCGGCTTGCGCCATCACCGATGCTGCCGGGGCCAGGCCCAGCAACACGGCGACGACCAGCCCGGCCGCGCGCGGCGACCGAGGTGTCAGGATCGACATAGGGGGATTCCGGTTGTGAGTGAAACGGGAGCCCGCGATTGCGGGACGCGCTCAACTCACGCCCGGGGGGGACGCGTCAATTCATCCTGGGCGACCGCATAGGTCGCCACGTCGCCGGCATTCATCCAGCGCGCCGGCAGCGGCGTACCGAAAGCGGCGAAATCGTTCGCCGGCAGGCTCAGCGTGGAGTGGTGGCAGTGGTTATGCGTGCAGGCACCCGTGTGCTTGCTGTCGCTGTCACCGCCTGCGTCGTCCGCGAGGGATTCGACATGGGCGCTGCTGGCATGCGGTTCCACCGCACACACCAGTGCGTCGGCCACCGGCACGACCACGAATGCCGCCATCAGCAGCATCATCAGGTACGTACGCAGTTGGCGGGTGATCCGGCGCATGGAGGGGAGGCTAGCAAGCGGTTTTCGCCGGATACAATATCAATGGCCACCTCGGGAATTCGTCGGAACCTCCCGTTCAGGTGGGCCGGGCACGCCAGCTCTGGCAGGTGCCGACCTCCTGCCCTGGTGGGTGTCGACCTTGGTCGACACGCTTTTCGACCTCCGACACATTGCCGGCCAGCGGCCGGCACTACCGGTCTGCAGGCAGCTTCGCGATCACCTTGATCTCGAACTGGAACCCGTACAGCCAGGTCACGCCGACTGCCCTGGTAGGTGTCGACCTTGGTCGACACGCTTTTCGGCCCCCGACACGTTGCCGGCCAGCGGCCGGCACTACCGGTCTGCAGGCAGCTTCGCGATCAACTTGATCTCGAACTGGAACCATACAGCCAGGTCACGCCGACTGCCCTGGTAGGTGTCGACCTTGGTCGACACGCTTTTCGACCTCCGACACATTGCCGGCCAGCGGCCGGCACTACCCGTATCACGGCAGCTTCGCGATCACCTTGATCTCGAACTGGAATCCGTACAGCCAGGTCACGCCGATGCCGGTCAGGGTCGGGTGCGGCGCCTCGCCCCAGTACTCGGGCACGATCGCCCAGGCCTTCTCGAAGTTCTTCTCGGGGTCGACCAGGAACACGGTCACGTCGACCACGTCATCGAAGCTGCAGCCGGCGGCAGCCAGCACCGCGTTGAGATTCTCGAAGGCGCGGCGCACCTGGGCTTCGAAATCCGGCTCGGGTGAGCCGTCCTCGCGGCTGCCGACCTGGCCGGAAACGAACAGGAAGCCGTTGGATCGGATCGCTGGCGAGTAGCGGTTGCGCTCGTACAGGGTCTGGCGGCAGGCGGGGAAAACGACATCACGCTGTGACATGGGAAGATCCCGTGGGAGAGAACGCCATCCTCCGCGCCAGCGCTGTCTGGATAAACCGCGATGATCGGCCTAGATTGATTGCTAATTCCAAACAATCATGACCTGCCATGGACCGTTTCGAGGCGATGCGGGCCTTTGCCCGAGTGGTGGAGACCGGCAGCTTTACCCGCGCTGCGCACACCCTGCAGGTCAGCCGCACCACGGTCACCCAGCTGGTGCAGCAGCTGGAGGCGCACCTGCGGCTGCGGTTGCTCAACCGCACCACGCGCCGGGTCAGCGTCACCGCCGATGGCGCGGCCTATTACCCGCGCATCGCCCGCCTGCTGGCCGAGCTGGAAGAGGTGGAGGGCGGGCTGGGCGATGCGGCCACCCAGCCGCGCGGGCGCCTGCGGGTGGACGTGCCCGGACCCTACGCGCGGCTGCGGCTGGTGCCGGCGCTGCCGGATTTCCAGGCGCGCTACCCGGAGATCCAGCTGGACATCGGCGTGAGTGACCGCGAGGTGGACGTCATCGCCGACAACGTCGATTGCGTGATCCGTGGTGGCACTCCAGCCGACCCGGCGCTGGTGGCGCGGCCGCTTGCTGCGCTGCCGATCGGCTTCCATGCCAGCCCCGGCTATGTGCAGCGCTTCGGCGTGCCGACCGACCCGCGCGCGCTGGAAGGGCCCGATCACCACATGGTCGGTTTCCTCAGCCCGCGCAGTGGCCGCGCCCGCGTGTTCCGCGCCCATCGCGGCGATGAGCGCGTCGAGGTGCAGGGCCGCTACACGGTCGGCTTCGACGACGGCAACGCCTATCTGGCCGCTGCGTTGGCGGGGCTGGGCGTGGTCGCGCTGCCCAGCTACATGGCCGAGCCGCATCTGGCGCGCGGCGAGCTGCTGCCGGTGCTGCAGGACTGGCAGCTGCCGCCCATGCCGATGCATGTGATGTTCCCGCCGAACCGGCACATGAGCCAGCGGCTGCGGGTGTTCATTGATTGGGTGGTGGAAGCGTTGGGGTGAGTGCATCGGTCGCGTGCGAAAATCCGGCTGCACGTACTGGAGAACGCACACCCTGATGAGCCGCATCGTCGCACTGGATACCGAAACCACCGGCATCTCCCACCGCCTGGGGCACCGGGTGATCGAAATCGGTGCCGTCGAACTGATCGATGGCCAGCTCACCGGCCGCCAGTTCCACACCTACCTGCAGCCGCAGCGCAAGGTGGACTGGGGCGCGCAGCGCGTGCACGGCATCAGCGACGCGATGCTGGTGGGCAAGCCACTGTTCTCCAGCAAGGCCGCCGAGCTGCTGGAGTTCCTGCGTGGCAGCGAGATGGTCGCGCACAACGCCACCTTCGACGTGGGTTTCCTGGACAACGAGCTGCGCCTGGCTGGCATCCCCGGCACGCTGGCCCAGCATTGCCGCATTACCTGCAGCTTGAAGCTGGCGCGCGGGCGCTGGCCGGGTCAGGGCAACAAGCTGGATGATGTGCTGCAGCGCCTGCGCATTCCCAGCCAGCGCGGCCTGCACGGCGCGTTGAAGGATGCCCATCTACTGGCCCAGGTGATTCCGCATCTGCGCTGAGCTGGTTCTACAGGGAGCGACCGTCGCATTCAGCCCCAGCCTGTGGGTAACTTGCGCAAGTGCTTGAACCCGTGCATAATGCGCGGCTCGCTGTGTCCGGTTTTCTACCGGGCGGCGCCTCCGGGAGCACGTCCCCGGCCGCCCAACGCCAGCGTAACCCTTTGATTCTCTTGACGTGTGGTGGGCAACCATCGAGGCCGCCGTCTCCCGGGCTACGGGCTGACACAACTTACTATCGAGGTGCGCAATGTCCCGCGTATGCCAGGTTTCCGGCAAGCGAGTGCAGACGGGTAACAACGTCTCGCACGCCAACAACAAGACCCGTCGTCGTTTCCTGCCGAATCTGCACGAGCGCCGCTTCTGGGTTGCCAGCGAAAACCGCTGGGTGAAGCTTCGTGTTTCCGCGCATGCACTGCGCACCATCGACAAGAACGGCATCGATTCCGTTCTGGCTGAGCTGCGTGCGCGCGGCGAAAAGGTCTGAGGAGTAGACGATCATGGCAGGCAAGCGCGATAAGGTCCGTATGATTTCGACCGCTGGTACCGGTCACTTCTACACGACCGACAAGAACAAGAAGAACACCCCGGGGAAGATGGAATTCTCCAAGTACGATCCGG
The DNA here is from genome assembly GCF_039673015.1 of Stenotrophomonas sp. TWI1409. Lineage (NCBI taxonomy): Bacteria > Pseudomonadati > Pseudomonadota > Gammaproteobacteria > Lysobacterales > Lysobacteraceae > Stenotrophomonas > Stenotrophomonas sp. TWI1409. The sequence continues at coordinate 57,722 of NZ_JBDJKU010000021.1, read as the reverse complement.
TCGTCCGTAAGCACGTCCCGTACAAGGAAGGCAAGATCAAGTAATCCGCAAGGATTGCTGATCCCCGCGAAGAAACCCGCCCTTGTGGCGGGTTTTTTCATGCCTGGCATCCAGAGAGTGGGTGCCGACCGTTGGTCGGCACATTCCCTCCACCCCCGGTAGGTGTCGACCTTGGTCGACACGCTGTCCCTTCACCCGGTAGGTGCCAACCTTGGTTGGCACGCCGGCCCCACCCCCGGTAGGTGTCGACCTTGGTCGACACGCTGTCCCCCCACCCGGTAGGTGCCCACCTTGGTTGGCACACGGCTTCAAAGCAGTCGAGCGCGGCTCGACTCTACACACCCCGCTGGGCAGAATGGCCCATCACCTCCCGACGGGCGACGCGATGCTGTTCGAGTGGTTGCTGGGTTCGTACCTGCTGCTGATCGACTGGCTGATCCGGCTGGTCGCGCTGTGCTGGATCCCCACCCGCACCACGCCGGGGGCGGCGCGCAGCTGGCTGCTGCTGGTCGGCTTCGTGCCGCTGCTGGGCCTGCCGCTGTACCTGCTGTTCGGCCACCCGTGGCTGTCGCGCGAGCGCATCCGCCGCCAGGCCGAGGCCTCGCAGGTCATCCGCGAAGAACAGGCGCTGCAGCATCGCCTGCGCTGGACCCCGCAGCCAGACACCGCCTGCGCCGAGATCGTGCCGCTGGTGCAGCGCCAGGGCGACTTCATGCCGGTGCACGGCAACGCGGTGGACCTGTTGACCGACTACGACGAATCGCTGCACACGCTGATCGCCGACATCGACCAGGCAGAAGACCGTGTGCACCTGCTGTACTACCTGATGTTCGATGACGCGGTGGGCGAGGCGGTGGTCGAGGCACTGCAGCGAGCAGCGGCGCGTGGCGTGCAATGCCGCGTGCTGCTCGACGCGGTGGGCGCCAAGCGCGGCCTGCGCGCCTATCGCAAGCGCCTGCAGGCGCGCGACATCGAAGTGCGCGCGATGCTGCCCGGTGGCCTGCGCTGGCGCCGCAGCGGGCGCATGGACCTGCGCAACCACCGCAAGATCGCGGTGATCGACAACGAAGTGGCGTATGTCGGTTCGCAGAACCTGGCGGGCCCTCAGTTCGTGCCCGGCCACCCGAACCGCGAGCTGGTGGCGCGCGTGCGTGGCCCGGCGGTGGCGCATCTGGAGGCGGTGTTCGCCAGCGACTGGTACATGGAAACCGGCCAGCGCCTGGACGTGATCGCCGACGTGCCCGAGTGCAGCGACGACATCGCCACCCAGCTGCTGCCCAGCGGCCCGGCCTACCCGTACAGCAACGCACGCGACGCGGTGGCGGCGCTGATCCACCTCGCACGGCGCCGGCTGGTGATGGTCACCCCGTACTTCGTGCCCGACGAAGCCACGCTGAGCGCGCTGCGCATCGCGGCGTTGTCCGGCGTGGACGTGCAGCTGATCCTGTCGGCCAGCAACAACCAGCGGCTGACCTCGTGGGCGCAGGAGGCGTACTACGACGAGCTGCTGCGCTGTGGCGTGCGCATCGCGCTGTACGAACCGCAGTTCCTGCACGCCAAGCACATGAGCGTGGACGAGGACATCGCGGTGCTTGGCTCGATCAACATGGATATCCGCTCGTTCGCGCTGAATGCCGAAATCGGCCTGATCTGCTACGACCGCGCGCTGGTGCAGCAGCTGTGCGCGATCGAGGACGGCTACCTGCGCGAGTCGCGGCAGCTGGACCTGCAGCAGTGGCGCAGCCGCCCTACGTGGCGGCGCAGCCGCGAAGGCATCGCACGCTTGGCCGATGCGTTGATGTGAGGCAAGGCCGGCCGCCCATTTCGGCAATCCGGCCTGTCATCGCCGATGGCCTACAATCGGCACATGACTGATTCACCGCGTAATGGCGAACTGGACCTGGCAATCATCGGTGGTGGTGCGGCCGGGGTGCTGGTGGCGATCCAGGTACTGCGCCAGGCCAAGGCGCCGCTGGCGCTGGCCATTTTCGAACCCGCCTCGCAGCTGGCGCAGGGCATCGCCTATGCCACGCCGTGGCCGGAGCATCTGCTGAACGTGCCGGCGGCGAAGATGAGTGCGTTTGCCGACCAGCCCGGCGATTTCCTCGACTACCTGATGGCCGCCAACGCCTACCCGGGCGAGGCGCGCGAGGTGCTGGGCGAGCGTTACGTGTGCCGCCACTACTTCGCGGCCTACCTGCAGCAGCGCCTGCAGGACGCTGCCGCAGCCAGCCCGGCGCAGCTGCAGGTGATCGCGCAGCCGGTACTGGGCCTGCAGCCGGATGACCACGGCTACCAGCTGACGCTCGGCGATGGCCACACGCTGCACGCCGCGCAGGCGGTGCTCGCCACCGGCAACAGCATGCGCCCGCTGCCGGTGGCCGGTGCCGATGCGCTGCCTGCCGACGATGTGATCGAGGCCTGGGACTACGACGGCGTACGCACCCTGGCCGGTGAGCAGGCCGTGGCCATTGTCGGGTCCGGCCTGAGCATGGCCGACACCGTGTTGGCGCTGGTCGCTGCCGGCCACACCGGCCCGCTGCACGTGATCTCGCGCCACGGCCTGCTGCCGTTGCCGCATGCGCATGGCGGCCTGCCCAGCTTCGACCCGGCCACGTTGCTGCCGATGAACCTGCGCCAGCGCCTGCACGCATTGCGCGGGTTCGCACGCCAGGCGCAGGCCGACGGCCTGCCGTGGCAGGGCGTGATGGACCGCATCCGCTCGCACGGGCAGGCGCTGTGGTGCAGCCTCGATGAGGCCGACCAGCGCCGCTTCCTGCGGCATGTGGTGCGCTACTGGGACGTCCATCGCCACCGCATCGCCGAAGAGGTCGACGCGCAGCTGCAGACACTGCAGGACAGCGGCCAGCTGCGTATCCACCGGTCCCGCCTGCAACGCGTCTGGCGCGAAGATGATGTTCTGCGGCTGTCTGGCCGCGATGCCTCGGGCAATGAACAGCAGTGGACGATCAGCGGGGTGATCAACGCCACCGGCGTGGAAACCCGCGCCAGCGCGCTGCGTAATCCGTTGCTGCAGCAGCTGCAGGCTGATGGGCTGGCGCGCCCCGGCCCGCACGGGCTGGGCCTGGACAGCACGGTGCCGGGCGATCGCCTGTGTGCCGCCGGTGGCCAGCCGCAGGCACGGCTGGGCGTACTCGGCAGCCTGCGCATCGGCAGCCTGTGGGAAAGCCTGGCGGTGCCTGAACTGCGTCAGCAGGCGCAGGCACTGGCAACCCAGGTGGTCGCAGGAGCCGCGACGGCGATGCCGTAAAATGGGGGCATGGATGTCTCCCACCTGCTTGATGGCCTGAACCCGGCCCAGCGCGAAGCCGTCTCCGCTCCCCCCGGCCACCACCTGGTGCTGGCCGGTGCCGGTTCCGGCAAGACCCGCGTACTCACCCACCGCATCGCCTGGCTGCATGAAGTCGATGGCGTGCCGACCCACGGCATTTTCGCGGTGACCTTCACCAACAAGGCGGCCGGCGAAATGCGCCACCGCATCGACGCACAGCTGCCCAATGGCAGCCGCGGCATGTGGATCGGCACCTTCCACGGCCTGGCCAACCGCCTGCTGCGCCTGCACTGGCAGGACGCGAAACTGCCGGAAGGCTTCCAGGTGATGGATTCGGACGACCAGCTGCGGCTGGTCAAGCGCGTGGTGCAGGCGCTGGAACTGGACGACGGCAAGTACCCGGCCAAGCAGATCGCGTGGTGGATCAACGCGCAGAAGGACGAGGGCCGCCGCCCTCAGCACATCCAGCCCGAACCGCACGACGCGTGGCTGGAAACCATGCGCCAGGCCTACATCGAGTACCAGGCGCGTTGCGACCGCGCCGGCCTGGTCGACTTCGCCGAGCTGCTGCTGCGCGCGCATGAGCTGCTGCGCGACAACCCGGCGTTGCTGTCGCACTACCGCGCGCGCTTCCGCGAGATCCTGGTGGACGAGTTCCAGGACACCAATGCCATCCAGTACGCCTTCGTGCGCGTGCTGGCCGGCGATTCCGGCCACGTGTTCGTGGTCGGTGACGATGACCAGGCCATCTACGGCTGGCGCGGTGCCAAGGTCGAGAACGTGCAGGGCTTCCTGCGCGACTTCCCGGGTGCGCAGACCATCCGCCTGGAACAGAACTACCGCTCCACGGCCAACATCCTCGGCGCCGCCAACGCGGTCATCGCGCACAACCCGGACCGCATCGGCAAGGAACTGTGGACCGACAGCGGCGACGGCGAGCCGATCGACTTGTACGCGGCGTACAACGAGATGGACGAGGCGCGCTACATCGTCGAGCGCGCGCGCCAGTGGGTGCGAGACGGTGGCAGCTATACCGAAGTGGCCGTGCTCTACCGCAGCAACGCGCAGTCGCGCGCGCTGGAAGAGGCGCTGCTGAGCGAACAGGTGCCGTACCGCGTGTATGGCGGCATGCGCTTCTTCGAGCGTGCCGAAATCAAGGATGCGCTGGCCTACCTGCGCCTGCTGTCCAACCGCAACGATGACGCCGCCTTCGAGCGCGCGGTCAACACGCCGACGCGTGGCATCGGCGACCGCACGCTGGACGAAGTGCGCCGCGAGGCGCGCGCGCAGGGCATCTCGCTGTGGGAAGCGACCATGCTGGTCACCCAGGGCAGCGCACTGGCCGCACGTGCGCGCAATGCGCTGGCCGGCTTCCTGGTGCTGGTCAACGAGCTGCAGGCGCAGACCCTGCACATGACCCTGGCCGAGCGCGTGGACCACGTGCTGGCCCGCTCGCAGCTGCGCGAGCACTGGAGCAAGGAAAGCCGCAACGCGCTGGACTCGGAATCGCGCACCGACAACCTCGACGAACTGGTCTCGGTGGCCTCTCGCTTTGTGCGTCGCGCCGACGACATCGAGGAAGTGGGCGAGGACATGGACGAGCTGGTCGCATTCCTGGCCTATGCCGCGCTGGAGGCCGGTGAGGGCCAGGCGCAGGCGGGCGAGGACGGCGTGCAGCTGATGACCCTGCACTCGGCCAAGGGCCTGGAGTTCCCGCTGGTGTTCCTGGCCGGCCTGGAAGAAGGCCTGTTCCCCAGTGCACGCTCGCTGGAGGAAAGCGGGCGGCTGGAAGAAGAGCGCCGCCTGGCCTACGTCGGCATCACCCGCGCGCGCCAGAAGCTGGTGCTGAGCTACGCCGAATCGCGCCGCATCCACGGCCAGGACAACTACAGCCTGCCGTCGCGTTTCCTGCGCGAGATTCCGCGCGAGCTGCTGCACGAAGTGCGCCCGAAGGTGCAGGTCTCGCGGCCGGCCTCGATGGGCGCCAGCCGGGTGATGGGCCATGCCTCGATCGAGGCACCGCCGCTTAAGCTTGGCGCACTGGTGAACCACCCCAAGTTCGGCGAAGGCATGGTGACCGACTACGAGGGCAACGGCGCCCACGCCCGCGTGCAGGTCGAGTTTGCCGATGCCGGCAGCAAGTGGCTGGTGATGGCGTATGCCAACCTGACGGTGATCTGATCACTGTCGAGGGGTCGGATCCCTTTTCCGTTGGAAAAGGAGTCCGACCCCGATACGCTGCGGGCATGACCCGCAACGTGCTCTTCCTCTGCAGCCAGAACCGCCTGCGCAGCCCCACCGCCGAGCAGGTATTTGCCGATTGGCCGGGCATCGAGACCGCCTCAGCCGGGTTGCTGGCCGACGCCGAGGAAGTACTCAGCCCCGAGTTGCTGCAGTGGGCCGATCTGGTCTTCGTGATGGAAAAGGCGCACCGCAACCGTCTGTCCAGCCGTTACAAGGCATGGCTGAACGGCAAGCGGGTGATCTGTCTGGATATCCCGGACGACTACGACTACATGGACCCGGTGCTGGTGGAGCTGCTCAAGCGCAAGGTGGCGCCGTTCCTGCGTTGACGGGCTGTTGTAGAGCCGAGCCCATGCTCGGCTGCTTCTGGTGGGAAAGGCAGTCGAGCACGGCTCGACTCTACAAAGGCAGTCGAGCAAGCTATGCCGGTCGTCCTGACCGGCACCCTTCGGGCCGTCGCAGGCGACGTTGGCAGCGGCTCCTGCCGCTACCTTCGACTCTACAATGGGGTCTGACATCTTCCAGGAACGCCCCGATGACCGAACCCACGCTGCACGTCACCGTGAAGTTGAACGCCAAGCTGCAGCCCGAGCATCGTCATGAGCTGTTCGAGGATCCGCTCGATGCGCTGCTGCAGGCGGCCCAGGTGGGCGAGCTGACCGGCGGCGGCACTGCGATGTCAGACCTGGGTGAGGTCGAATACGGCGATATCGAAGTTGCCCTGGTCGATGCGGCCGGCGTGCCGAAGCTGATCGACCTGCTGGAGCAGCTGGGCGCGCCGAAGGGTTCGCAGCTGCAGGGTGCGGGCGAGGCTGATCGAGGCTTCGGCGTGACCGAGGGCCTGGGCATCTACCTGGATGGCCTGACCCTGCCGGACGAGGTCTACGAGCAGTGCGATTCCAACCACGTGTTCGAACAGCTGTCGGAGAACATCGACGGCCTGGGCGAGATCTGCAGCTGGTGGCAGGGCCCGACCGAGACCGCGCTGTACATGTACGGCGAATCGTTCGAAGCGATGCGTGATGCGATTGCTGAATTCGTCGGCAGCTACCCGCTGTGCCAGAACGCACGCGTGGTGCAGATCGCCTGAGGGCAGAAATTGTAGCGCCGCGCCTGGCTCGGCTGCTTCGGGGGGTAAAAACAGCCGAGCTGGGCTCGGCTCTACAGAAGAGCGTTATCGGCCGGCTGACTGCCGGGCGTTGTCACGCAGCGCCATGTCCTTGCCCAGATGATAGCCGCCGCATAACAGCACGAAGGCGGCGATGAGGCTCCAAAGGATGATCCTGAGGGGGCTTCGTGGTGTCGGCTTGCTGTCCTGCATGCGGGTTCTCCCAAGGCGGCGGTGCCGCCGCCCACCCAGCTTGCGCTGCAGTGTCCGGGTACGCAAGCCGGCGGTGCGCACACGCCGCTGCGCCGCGCCGGATTGATCCTGCTCAAGGCACGGCCTGCACATCCGGTGTGCAATGGTGTCGTTCCCATCTGGCAGATCGCTACGGAGCCCCACCATGTACAAGCGCATCCTGATTGCCACCGACGGATCCGAGCTGGCCGACAAGGGCCTGGCCAAGGGCCTGGAGCTGGCCAAGGACCTCAATGCCGAGGTCGATATCGTGACTGTTTCCGAGCCATGGGCCGTCGGCATGTACGATGCCATGGGCTGGAGCGTGGGCTACATGAACAGCCCGGAGTACAAGGCCGACCGCGAGGAAGGTGCGCAGAAGGTGTTGCAGCCGGCGCTGGCCAAGGCGGCCGAGCAGGGCATCACCGCCAATCCGGTGCACGTGCTGGACCGCTACGCGGCTGACGGCATCATCGAGACCGCCGGCGAGCGCAACAGCGATCTGATCGTGATGACCTCGCATGGCCGCCGTGGCGTGACCCGTGTGCTGCTGGGCAGCCAGACCGCTGAAGTGCTGGCACGCAGCACGCTGCCGGTGCTGGTCATCCGCTGATACAAGCGTTCCCGGGGAGGGGACCCGACGCCGGCCGCAGGATGCGCGCCGGCGTCATCTTTTGTGGGGGCCGGCAGGGGCCCATCCACGCATGGCGTGGATCTACTGAATCGCAGGGATCCGACCCCGGTCACATCACCAGCTGTACAGCTTCCAGTACACCGGCGATACGCCGTCCTTGTCGTTGTCGAAACGGCCATCGCCGTTCTTGTCGTACATGTAGAACGGGGCACCGCGCGACGGGGTCACTTTGACCATGCGCAGCTGGCCGGACACGCGGTATTCCTCGATGACATCGCCGTTGTCCATGGTGCGCTTGGACACATCCGCGCCCTTGACGTCCACCGGGGGAGCGCCCGCGCCACCCATGCTGGCGCAGCCAGCGAGCAGGAGCAGGGAAGCCAGCATCAGGGTCTTCATCGGCGGGGGCCTTTGCCTGGAAAGAGCCTTGATTATGCCCCATCGCCGCGGCTGTGCCGTGTCGTCGCAGTGCAGGCACGGGCGCGTAGAATCAACCCATGAGCAGATTAGTCCTGATCGACGGGTCCAGTTACCTGTACCGCGCGTTCCACGCGCTGCCGCCCCTGTCCAATGCACAGGGCGAACCCACCGGCGCGCTGTTCGGCGTGGTCAACATGCTGCGCTCGACGCTGAAGGAGCGCCCGGCCTACGTGGCATTCGTGGTCGATGCGCCGGGCAAGACCTTCCGTGATGACCTGTACGACCAGTACAAGGCCAACCGCCCGCCGATGCCCGACGAGCTGCGCAGCCAGGTTGAACCGATGTGCCGCATCGTTGAAGCACTGGGCATCAGCATCCTGCGCATTCCCGGCGTGGAGGCCGATGATGTGATCGGCACGCTGGCCCTGCAGGGCGTGGCACAGGACCTGAAGGTGACCATCTCCACCGGCGACAAGGACTTTGCCCAGCTGGTGCGCCCGGGCATCGAGCTGGTCAACACCATGACCGGCAGCCGCATGGATTCCGATGCCGCGGTGATGGAGAAGTTCGGCGTGCGCGCCGATCAGATCATCGACCTGCTGGCGTTGATGGGCGATACCGTCGACAACGTGCCGGGCGTGGAGAAATGTGGGCCGAAGACCGCCGCCAAGTGGCTGGCCGAGTACCAGCACCTGGACGGGGTGATGGCCGCCGCGCCGACCATGAAGGGCAAGATCGGCGAGAACCTGCGCGCCGCGCTGGAGCGCCTGCCGCTGAACCGCGAGCTGGTGACCATCCGCACCGACGTAGAGCTGGACGCCAGCCCGACCACGCTGGCCCTGCGCGAGCAGGACGTGCCGGAGCTGACCGAGCTGTATGCGCGCTACGGCTTCACCCAGGCGCTGAAGGAGCTGGGTGCACCGCTGCCGGCGCCGACGGCCGCCAGCGAAGCAACGCCGAGCCTGCGTGGCACCGCCGCCGGCTTCGCCCGTGGCAGCGCCGAGGCACCGGCCGTCGGCACGCTGGATCCGGCGCTGGCCGCGCCGGGTGAATACGAGACCGTGTTGACCGCAGAGCAGCTGCTGGCTTGGGTGGAGCGCCTGCAGCAGGCGGACCTGATCAGCTTCGATACCGAAACCGATGCGCTGGACGCGATGCGCGCGCGCCTGGTGGGCATCAGTCTGGCGGTCGAGCCGGGCAAGGCCGCCTATATTCCGGTCGGCCACGATTACCCGGGCGCGCCGGCGCAGCTGCCGATGCAGCAGGTGCTGGATGCGCTGCGCCCGGTGCTGCAGGACCCGGCAAAGAAAAAGCTGGGCCAGCATGGGAAGTACGACCTGCATGTGCTGCGCCGCCACGGCGTGGAGGTGCAGGGCTACCACGACGACACCATGCTCGAGAGCTTCGTGCTCAATTCCACCGCCACCCGCCACGACATGGATTCACTGGCCCTGCGTTACCTGGGCTACAACACCATCAAGTTCGAGGACGTGGCCGGCAAGGGCGCCAAGCAGATTCCGTTCTCGCAGGTGGGCATCGACGAAGCCAGCCGCTATGCGGCCGAGGACGCCGACGTCACCCTGCGCCTGCACCACGCGCTGCAGCCGCAGCTGCTGGCCGAGCCGGCGCTGGACAGCGTGTACCGCGACATCGAGATGCCGCTGGTGCCGGTGCTGACCACGATCGAAGCCAATGGCGTGCGGATCGATACCGATGAACTGCGCCGGCAGAGCCAGGACCTGTCCTCGCGCATGCTGGCCGCGCAGCAGAAGGCCACCGAGCTGGCCGGCCGTAGCTTCAACCTGGATTCGCCCAAGCAGCTGCAGGCGGTGCTGTTCGATGAGCTGAAGCTGCCGGCGGTGGTGAAGACCCCGAAGGGCCAGCCCAGCACCAATGAAGAGGCGCTGGAGGCGATCGCCGACCAGCACGAGCTGCCGCGAGTGATCCTGGACTACCGGGGCCTGGCCAAGCTGCGCAGCACCTACACCGACAAGCTGCCGGAGATGGTCAACCCGGACACCGGCCGCGTGCACACCAGCTACCACCAGTCCGGCGCCGCCACCGGCCGCCTGTCCTCGTCAGACCCGAACCTGCAGAACATCCCGATCCGCACCGAGGATGGCCGCCGTATCCGCCGCGCATTCATCGCGCCGGAGGGCTTCCAGCTGCTGGCGGCCGACTATTCGCAGATCGAGCTGCGGATCATGGCCCACCTGTCCGAGGACCCGGGCCTGGTGCGTGCCTTCGAGCAGGGCGCCGACGTGCACCGCGCCACCGCCGCCGAGGTGTTCGGGCGCACGCTGGAGGAAGTGACCCCGAACGAGCGCCGCGCGGCCAAGGCGATCAACTTCGGCCTGATGTACGGCATGAGCGCCTTCGGCCTGGCGCGCAACCTGGGCATCGACCGTGGCCAGGCGCAGGACTACGTGGCGCTGTACTTCAGCCGCTACCCGGGCGTGCGTGATTTCATGGAGCGGATGCGCCAGCAGGCCCGCGACCAGGGCTATGTGGAAACCCTGTTCGGCCGCCGCCTGTACCTGAACGACATTCATGCACGTAACCAGGGCCTGCGCGCCGGTGCCGAGCGCGCCGCGATCAACGCGCCGATGCAGGGCACCGCCGCAGACATCATCAAGCGCGCGATGGTGGACGTGGACCAGTGGCTGCGTGACAGCGGCGCACCGGCACGGATGATCCTGCAGGTGCACGATGAACTGGTGTTCGAAACCGAAAGCAGTTTCGTCGAGGAGTTGCGTTTGCAGGTGGTCGAGCGCATGTCGCAAGCGGCCAAACTGCGGGTGCCGCTGGTGGTCGATATCGGCATCGGCAACAACTGGGACGAAGCACACTGAGGGTGTTTCAGGCCGAAAACGACGTGAATTCGTTCATTCGTCAGAGGTTTCTGACTCGATCATGAATGTTGCCCTGATGGAGGTTCATTAAATTGGGCCCCTTCACGAACCGTTAGTGTTCGGAGTGCTTCTATAACTCTCGACAGGCGCAACGCCTGTTGTGGATCTCTCCCATCCCCTGGAGCAGATCTCGGAACGGGGACTCCTCCCCAAGTGCCCGTTCCCCGGCCCCGTTGACCTCCCCCTGGTCAGCGGGGCTTTTTATTTGTGCCGTTGCCAGATGACGTGGCCTGCGCCACGCTGGGCCACCGCTCCGCAGGGGAACCCGCAATGCCCGATCTGTTCTCACTGGCGATGCCGTGGTGGGAGTTCATCCTGCGCGCGGTGGTGGTCTACGTCGTGGTGCTGGGCATGGTCCGGCTGAGCGGCAAGCGCCCGCTGGGGCAGATCACCCCGTTCGACGTACTGCTGGTGGTGCTGCTGGGCAATGCGGTGCAGAACGCGCTGCTCGGCACCGACACCTCGCTGGGCGGTGGCTTGTTGCTGGCCGCAACCCTGATCCTGCTCAACTACGGGGTGGGCTGGGTCAGTACCCGCAGCCGTCGCATCGAGCGCCTGGTGGAAGGAGAACCGGTAGTGATCGCGCGTGATGGGCGCCTGTTCGACGCCGTTCTGCGCCGTGAGCAGGTCACCCGTGCCGATTTCGAGGCCGCGATGCGCCAGCAGGGCTGCCTGGGCGTGGAGGATGTCGAGCTGGCCCTGCTGGAGATCAACGGGCACATCACCATCATCCCCAGGAAGAGCACCTGACGTGTAGCGTCGAGCAAGCTCGACGCTACGGGTACCCCTTCCCGCGCCCTCAGAGCGCGGCTTCGGCCTTCAGTGACGGCCAGTTGCGGGTGGCGTCCACATCGCAGGCCACATGCGTGCCCTTGCCATCCTTCGCGCAGAGCGCCGCCATGGCCTGCGGGATCTTCGGGTCGGCGGTATGCGAATACACCGCTGCCAATGCCAGGCACCCTTCGCGGACACCGGCGCCGCACAGCGTCTCGAAGTAGGGCAGCGACGCGGCCCATTTCTCGGCCTCGAACAGGGCTTCGCCGGCAACCTTGCAGCCCAGCAGCTTGCCCTCGGTGCAGCAGGCGTTGGCGCCGTCCTTGCGTGCCAGGGTGGGGCAATCCAGTGGCAGCGGGATCTCCACAAACGCCACCGGCGGCGTGCAGCTGGCATTGTCTGCGGCGGGCTTGCGCTCGTAGTAGGCGAAGCGGTTGCCGCCGTCGACGCTGGCGAGGTTTCCGTTCTTCAGCGGTTGCAGCACGAAGTCGCTGCCGACATCGGGACGGATGAGGATGCGGCCGTCCTGCAGGCGCGCGCGCAGGCGCTGGTCGCGGCCCTCGGCCTCAACCAGGCCGCCATCGAGGAAGCGCAGCTGCGAGAGCACACCGTACTCGGCTTCATAGCTCCCACACGGCAGCGCAGTGGCCGGCACCGGAGCCAGTGAAGCGACCGGCGCAGCGGCCAGGCTGGCAAGCGCCTTGGCGCGACCGCAGGCCACGCCATCGGCGCGCTGCGCGCACGACAGCTGCAGTGCTTCGTGGGCCTGCGAAAGGCGCCCGCCACTCCACAGAACCTCGGCAACATCGGCGCAGAACGTCTCGCCGTGCTGTTGCCGGCACAGTGCGGCCAGCTCATCGAGCTGCGCGAACGGCAACACGGGATCGACCGAATGCTGCAGACCCAGCAGGGACTTGCCGATCATCTCCAGCCCGACCACCTCGGCGATCGCTCTGCAACCCTCGGCGTTGAAGGACGCGGAATCCTCCTTGCAGATCTCCGGCTTCGGCGGCTCGGCCCGTGCAGGCGCCGGGGCAGCGTCCTTGGCCTGCTGCTGGTAGGTCTCCAACAGCTGGGAGCAGGCCGCGCCCACGCCCTCGACGCACCAGGCGTGCAGCTTCACCGGTGCGGCCTCGGGCAGCGCCTCCAGGCACTCGGAGGTGTTCATCACGCAACCATCTTCGATGGGCTCTGGCATCGTCTTGCAGGCGGCGGCGTGCTCACGGGTGAACTCGCGATAGGGCGTGTTGATCGTGCGGTCGTTGTCCGAGAAGAACCAGTTTTCCAGGCGTCCCGTGGACAGGTTGCCGGTGCCGAGCACGTCTTCCTGGCGGGCGATGCGCAGTTCCTCGGTGGCCTGGTAGGGACCGGACAGGAAGGCGTGGCCTTCGCTCTCGATGGTCAGCGTGATAGTGCCGTCGCTGTCCTTGTAGGTGCCGCAGGCCATCGATTGCGCGGCAGCCGGCAGGCTGGCCGAGGCCAGTGCGAGCAACAGCAGAGAGCGCCAGCCCGCAGCGCGGGGGCGGAGGGAAACAGCAGCATGCATGGGGTCATCCTTGAAGGAGGCAAAGCAGGACCTGTCCGGTGCAGGGCGCACCACAGGCAGGAGAAGACGCCACGCCTCAGGCGTGGCGCCGGAAGGTCAGAGCCAGTCGCGCGGCACCAGGTAATCGGCCAGGCGTGCCTCGGCGCTACCCGTTTCCGGGGTGAAGCCGTACTCCCAGCGCACCCGCGGCGGCAGGCTCATCAGGATGCTTTCGCTGCGGCCACCACTCTGCAGGCCAAACAGCGTGCCGCGGTCGTAGACCAGGTTGAATTCCACATAGCGGCCGCGTCGGTACAGCTGGAACTCTCGCTCGCGCTCGCCGTAGGCGGTGTCCTTGCGCTGCTGCACGATCGGCAGGTAGGCATCCAGGAAGCCATCGCCGACCGCACGCAGATAGTCGAAATCGCGCTCGAAGTCACCGTGCAGGTCGTCGAAGAACAGGCCGCCGACGCCGCGCGTTTCATTGCGGTGGCGCAGGAAGAAGTACTCGTCGCACCAGCGCTTGTGCGCGGCATAGCGTTCTTCGCCGAACGGGGCGCACAGGTCGCGCGCGACCCGGTGCCAGTGCTGCACGTCCTCGTCGAACGGATAGAACGGGGTCAGGTCGAAGCCACCGCCGAACCAGCTGGCCACCACTTCGCCGTCGCGCTGCGCCTGGAAGAAGCGCACGTTGGCATGGGTGGTCGGCACGTAGGGGTTGAGCGGGTGGAACACCAGCGACACGCCAGTGGCACGCCAGGAGGCGCCAGCCAGTTCCGGACGGTTGGCCGAGGCCGATGGCGGCAGGCGGCTGCCGGCCACGTCGGAGAAGCCGATGCCGGCCTGCTCGAACACCGCACCGTCGCGCAGCACGCGGGTACGCCCGCCACCGCCCTCGGCACGCTGCCACAGGTCTTCCTGGAAGCGGGCCTGGCCATCGACGGCCTCGATCGCCGCACAGATGCGGTCCTGCAGGTCGGTGAGGTAGGCGCGCACGCGCTCGAATTCGTTCATGGCGCGTACTTTACCGCAGGGCCCGCCCGAAGCTGCGGACAGGCCCTGGCCTGCTCAGCGCTTGCGGTTGGAGTTGCGCGGCGCCGGAGCGTCGTCCTCGGCTGCCTCATCAACCGCCTTCTGCAGGGCACCACCCAGCGTGATCAGCTCCCAGTTCTGGGTGCCGAGCACGTCGCAGGCCACGTGCAGGCCGCTGCGGTCGGCCTTGCAGAGCTGCTCCAGGGTTGCCCGTGCGTCCAGTTCCGCGCCGTTGCCCTGCGCGGTCACCAGGTTCTCGCACCCTTCGCGCACGCCGGCGCGGCAGACCGTGGTGTAGTGCCCGGCAGCCTGCAGCCAGTCGCCGGACAGCGCAAGGCGGTTGCCGAGAATGTTGCAGCCCTGCAGCTTGCCCTGCGCGCAGCAGGCTTCGGCACCGCCCTCGTTGGCCAGCGCCAGCGGGCAATCCTGCGGCAGTGGCAGCACCTTGAACTGCTTCGGTGCACTGCACCGGGTCGGGCCCTCGCCGGTGGGGACGAACACCTGGAAGCGGGTCCAGTTATCCAGGCCCAGCAACTGGCCGCCGGGCAGCGGGCGCAGCACGAAGTCGCCGTCCCGGTCGTGGTGGATGCGGATGTCGCCCGCTTCGACGCGTGCGCGAAGATGGCTGCTCCAGCCCACACCGACCAGGCCGGCGTCACCGAAATCCAGCGTGTCCATCAGGCCGCCGTCGGACCGGTAATTGCCGCAGGGCAATGCAGTCGCGGGCTGCGGTCGCAGCGATGCGCCCACTGCCTGCAACGCCGGCAGGCGCTCGCAGGTGGCGGTGTCATTGCCGGGGGTGCAGGCTGCAGTCAGGGCCTGCACCGCCTGCTGGGGATCTCCCGCGTCCCAGGACAGCTCAGCCACGCGGGTGCAGAATCCGCCGTGCGGTACCTCGCGGCACAACCGCAACAACTGTTGCCGCCGCTCAGCTGGAATGATCACCGGCACGGTCGGCGCCGTCATCGTCACCATGGCTTCGGTCATGGCGGCCGTCATCGCGGCCTTGACCAGCTGCTCCTGCACTGCCGGGTTGGCCTCGAGTGCCGCGGCACACGCCGGGGTTCCCTGTTCGAAGCCACCGTTGTCACAGGCAGCGGGGAGTTTGATGCCAGACAAGGCGGCGTCGAGCGCTGCCTTTGCCAGGGCGGGATCGGCCTCGACCGAGGGTTTGGCCTCCTCGTGCCAACGATCAGCCAGTTGCAGGCACATGCCGGGCACGCCTTCCCGACACCCTGCTTCCAGGGCGGCCAGGGTCGCTTCGCGACGGTTGTCCAGGCACGCCGCCGCATCAGCCAGGCAGCTGCCTGCAGCCGGCGTGGCGGCTGCGGCGCACTGTGCGGGCGCCTGCAGGAGGTAGACCGTGCCATCCACCTCGACCGTGCGGCCACGATCGCGCACTTGCAGCGCGCTGGGCAGGCCGTACTCCAGGTTCACCAGTTGCAGCTTTCCGTCGATCTGCTGGAACGCGACCGGAGACGGCGCACTGCCGAAGTGCTTCTGCTCGCCGCGGTTCGGTGAGCTGATGCGCAGCGTGCCGCTGCCTTCGTCGGCCTTGAACAGGCCGCATTGTGGCGACTGTGCGGCGGCCATCGGCGCGGCCAGCAGCAGGGCCCAGGCCAGCCAGCGGCGGCGCGGTGCGGGTGAATGCATGTCGTCTCCTTGACGATCGAACGGGAAGCTCCTGGCGCTACGGCGAACCCTGGCCCTCGCGCGGGGGCGTGCATTGTGCCGTGCCGGGCACGAGCTGGTAACGCTGGTAGGCCGTCTGGTTGTCCATGCCGAGCAGGTCGCCGTTGCCGAGCTGGCGCAGCACAAGAGTTTCGCCGTTCTGCTGCAGCTGGACGGCGCCTTCGTGCAGGCGGGCACGCGCGCCATCACCGAAGTCGAGCATGTCGATCACGCCACCGTCGGCCTGGTAACGGCCGCACGGCACCTGCTGCAGCGGAACCAGGCGCAGGTCGGTGCCGAGGCCACGCAGTGGCGCGATACGCTCACAGGCACTGACGCGGCCTGCATCGCAGACCACCTGCAGGGCCTGCACTGCCAACGCAGGTTCCAGCGCGTTCAATTGCTGCGCGGCCACTTCCACGCAGAAGCGGCCACTGCGGTGCTGCAGGCACCGCTGCTGCAGCTGATCGCGTGCAGCGGCCGGAAGCGGCGAATCCAGTGTGTCTTCGTCTTCCTGCTGCAGGCGTTGATTCACCCGCTGCATGGCGGCAGCCAATGCATCATTGGTCAGCGCCTCGCAGGCCTGCGGGTCATGCCCGGGCGTGTATTCGCGGCAGGCAGGCGGGCGTTCAAAGCCCGTGGCACCAACGTCGTCGGTGGCCTTTGCTGGGCTGCCATCCCGCAGTTGTCGCAGCAGCGCCGAGCAGCCTGCGCCAACGCCTTCGTCGCACGCGCGCTGGGTCTGGCCGGGCGAAGCCGCAGGCAGCTGCGCAATGCAGTGGCTGCCGGCGGCGCGGCAGCTGCCGGCAATCGCGGCGGGTTCGCTGGCGCAGTCCCGGGACTGGCGCAACGTGTAGACCACCAAAACCTCGTCTTCGATGCGCTGCCCATCGGCGCTGATCCGGACCGGCAGTGCCACGCCATCGTCGAGCATGACCAGTCGGGCCTGCGCCGCACTGCGATCGACCCACAGCGGCTCCGGCTCGCTGCCGTCGTCGCGGCGGTAGCCGGTGCTGGGTGATGTGAATATCAGCGCCATGCCACCGTCGGTGCTGCGGTATTCGCCACAGCGCAGCGCATCGGCGGCGGCAGGCAGCGCGGCGAACAGCAGCAGCGCGGGGAGAAGGGTCAGCAAGCGCATGCGACGGTCCTTGTCGTACGGGAAAGGGGTGTGGCTCAGTGGAAGCGCGAGCGGATGTCTGGTCGCAGCAGGCGCCAGGCCAGCCAGCCCTGCAGGCCGAGGAGTACGAACGACATGGCCACCATGGTCAGCGTGATCAACCAGCGTTTCAGATGGAGTTCCTGTTGCAGGACGGCGTCGTCGGAGAGAAACGGGATGACGTCGCGCATGAACACGTCCAGCCACCCGGCGATCGCAAAGTTGGTCAATGCACTCATCAGCAGGATCGCCACAAAGCTCCACAGGCCCCAGCTGCGCTCGCGCAGCAGTCCCCAGCTGGCCAGTGTCGAGGCAAGGCACAGCAGTGCGACGATCATCGACGCGGCCACCGGATGCGCCAGAAGCCAGATCAGGCTGTGCAGGTGCTGGAGTTGTACTTCCCTCTCAACCAGGTGCCAGATCGGAAGGTTGTGCAGCGGCCACAGCAGCAGTCCCTGCATCACGAAGTAGACCGTGAGCAGCAGTGACAGCCAGAACGAGGCGTGTGCGATCGGGCGCACCCAAGCGTGATAGGTCGGTTGGACCAGCGAAGGAATCGGCGGGATCGACATTGACATCCGGTGTCCTTGCAATCGGTGCCCGCGCGCTCAGCGGGCCGTCACCCGGGTGGCGACGGCCGGCAGGATATGGTGTTCGCTCAGCGGTGCCAAGGGCAGGCCGTGCGGTGGCTGCAGCGGCACCCAGGCCAGTTCGGCGATCTCCGCGCGTGCCTGTGGCATGCCGTCCACCTGCACCCACCAGGCCTGGGCCTGCACGCGGTGGCCAGGCTCGTTCACCGCCCAGTCCTGGAACGTGCCCAGCGCGATGGAGGCATCGGTGCACAGCTGCACGCCGAGTTCCTCGTCCAGCTCACGGGCCAGCGCCTGCAGTGGCGCTTCGCCGGGTTCGGGCTTGCCGCCGGGCTGGATGAAGCGGCTGGCGCCGTGTTTGCGCACCACCAGCGCCCGGCCGCGGTCATCCAGGATGACCGCGGCCACGATATGGATCGTGGCCGCGGCGTTGCTCACTTCAGGTTCTGCTCGAACAGCTTGAGGATGCGCTTGTACTGGTCCAGCCAGGAATCGGCGCGGACGTAGCCGTGGCGCTCCAGCGGGTACGGAGCGATCGACCAGTTGTCCTTGTGCAGTTCGATCAGGCGCTGGGTCAGGTTCACCGAGTCCTGGAAGAACACGTTGTCATCCATCATGCCGTGGGCGATCAGCAGGTTGTCCTGCAGGTTCTGCGCGTACTCGATCGGCGAGGACACGCGGTACGCCTCCGGATCGATGTCCGGGGTATTGAGGATGTTGCTGGTGTAGCCATGGTTGTACTGGTGCCAGTCGACCACCGGGCGCAGCGCGGCGCCGGCCTTGAACGTGCCCGGCGAGCGGAACAGCGCCATGAAGGTCATGAAGCCGCCGTAGGAACCGCCGTAGATGCCGGCGTGGTCGCGGTCACCCTGCTGGGTGTCGACCAGCCAGTCCAGGCCGTCCTTGTAGTCTTCCAGTTCCGGGTGGCCCATGTTGCGGTAGATCGCCGTACGCCAGTCGCGGCCGTAGCCCTCGCTGCCGCGGTAATCCATGTCCAGCACGATGTAGCCCTTCTGCACCAGCAGGTTGTGGAACATCTGCTCGCGGAAGTAGGCCGGGTAGCGCTGGTGCACGTTCTGCAGGTAGCCGGCGCCGTGCACGAACATCACGATCGGGTACTTCTTCCCCGGTTCCTTGTTTTCCGGTTCGTAGTACTTGGCCCAGACCACGCCGGCGCCATGCTTGGACGGCACTGCCACCAGCTTCGGCTGGATCCACTGGCGCGCCTTGTAGTCGGCGGTGCGGGTGTCGGTCAGCACGCGGGCCTGGCCACCGGTGCTGGGCAGCACGGCCAGCTGCGGCGGCAGGTAGGCGCCGGAGTAGCGCACCAGCAGCTGCTGGCCGTCCGGCGACAGCGAGAAGTCTTCCACGCCGTTGAGGCTGGTCAGCTCGCGCACCTGGCGGCTGCCGGTGTCGACCGCGCAGACTTCGTAGTCATGCGGGGCCTGCTGGTTGCACAGGAAGTAGAAGCCCTTGCCATCGGCCGACGGCACCGGTGCCGAGGTTTCCCACTTGCCGCTGGTCAGCGCCTGCGGCTTGGCGGTGCCGGCCTGGGTGTACAGGTGCGAGAAGCCCGATTCCTCCGACAGCAGCCACAGCGTGCGGCCATCGGCCATCCAGCCGAAATCGTTGAAGCCCCAGTTGATCCAGCCGTTGTCGGTCAGGCGATGGCGGTTCTGCACGCGGCCATCGGCAGCGTTGACACTGATGATCCAGCGGTCCTTGTTGTCGTTGGCACGCAGCATCACTGCGGCCTGCTGGCCATCGGGGCTCCAGCGGATGCCACCGCCCATGAAGTCGCTCATCACCTGCAGGCTGCGCTCGCCCTTCAGCGCGTCCTTGCCGGCCTTGCGGCGCAGCTCGGCCAGCGGATCGGTGCTGATGCCAGGCAGGCCGGCCAGCGAGACCTTCTCGGCCTTGCCGGTGCGCACGTCCACGTACCACAGGGTGTGCGGCTCGAAGCCGTTACGGCCGACGCGGGTGCGGGTGTCTTCGGTTTCCTCGTAGCCCGACTCGGTCACGTACAGCGGCATCTTGCCGCCGCGGCCGTCATCGAAGTCCTTCGGCTTGGTCACCACGATCAGGTGGGTCAGGTCCGGCGACAGCACGCTGTCGGCGATCTCCACGTCGGTGCCCAGGTACACCGGGCCCGGCGCGCGGGTCGGGTCGGCCTGGCGCCAACGCTGGTCCTGGTCCTTCAGTGCTTCGCGCTGGTCGCGGTCGCGGCGCAGGGTTTCCAGCGTGCGCAGCTGCTGGTCACGCAGCACGTCGGCCTTCGGCGGCGTGCGCGGATCCTTCTCGGCCTTCAGGCTGGCCACCTGCTGCACGCCGCTCGCGGCGGTCCAGTGGAACCAGTTCTGGCCAACGCGCCAGATCACGCCATTGTCGGCAGCAAAGTTCACGTTGCCCGCGCGCTCGTTGCTGCGGGTCAGCTGGGTCAGCGCGCCGCTGCGCAGGTCGCGCACGAACACGTCGCCATTGCGGACGAAGGCGCTGCGGCTGCGGCTGCGGTCGTAGACCGGCTCGGCCACGTCCAGGGTGCCGCGCTGGTCATCGGCCACCTGTGCGGCCACGCCACCCGCCACCGGCTGGCGGAACGTATCGCGCACCGGGCTGCCGTTGCGCTTGAGCTGGTATTCCACCTGCTGGCTGTTCCACGACCACCAGGCCTTCTCGACCGGCGGACCGATCCAGTCCGGGTCGGCCATGGCCTGTTCGATGGTGATCGGCGTCGGCGCGGCATGCGCAGCCGGTGCGGCCAGCACGGCCGACAGCAGGAGGGACAGGGGCAGCACTCGGGACATGGGCGGACGGCACCAGAAGAGGAAACCGGCCAAGCGTAGCAGCCGCAAGGGCCCGGGGCAGGGGCCACAGGTCATGGCGGCGGGATTGGCAAAGTGGTGCAACCGGTGGCCGGGGTTGCGCATCCATTCTTCTGAACCCGCATCATCCACCGAACAGGAGCCCGACCATGCAGGAACTGATCCCGATCACCCTCTTCATCTGCATCGCCTACGCGATCCATGCCATTGCCGATGCCCGCGCCCGCAGCAAGCTGGTGGCCCCGCACGTGCCGGAGGAAGTGATCCGCTCGCTGGCCGTGCTGGAAGAAGAACGCCGCCGCCAGGGGGCGCTGCGCTGGGGCATCAGCCTGGTCTGCCTGGCGTTGGCCATGGCCCTGCTGGAAGCCATCGGTGCCCGTGACCTGACCTTCGGTGCCGCCGCCGCGCTGGTCGGCAGTGCTGGCCTGGGCCAGCTGCTGGCCTGGCACTTCACCCGCCCCGCCGCACGCAAGGGCTGAGTCGGCCCATGTCACGGGCACAGGGGGCGCCCCGCAGATGAGCCTGCTCGGCGAAGCATTGTCGGCACTGCGGGGCCGTCGCCGCCACGATGCAGCGGCGACGGCGGCACCCGCCGCACCGCTGGATGCGGACCAGGCCCTGGTGCGGGCCATCATCGATGGCTCGCAGGCGGCGTTTTCGCAGCTGGTCGAGACCCACCAGCGCACCTGCGCACATGTGATCGGGCGCATGGTGGGCGACCGCGATCAGGTGGCCGACCTGCTGCAGGAGACCTTCCTGGCCGTGTTCCGCCAGCTGCACCGCTTTCGTTTTGAATCCTCGCTGCGCACCTGGGTTTCCCGGGTGGCCTACACCACCGCGCTGCAGCACCTGCGCCGGCGGCGGCTGGAGGCGCAATGGATGGTGGCGGTGGAGGTGCCGGAGGAACTGGGAATCGGCGATGAAGGACCGGGGCCGGCTGAACTGAGCGAGGCGCTGCAGGCGGGGCGCCATCTGGGCGTGGCGCTGGAGCGGTTGAGTGCACCGCAGCGCCTGATCGTCGGCCTGCACTACCTGGAGGACTTCGACCTGGTCGAGATCGAGCAGGTGACCGGGCTGGCACGCGGTACCATCAAGAGCCACCTGCACCGCGCGCGCCAGGTCCTGAAGCAGGAACTGACGCGGCATGCCGCCGCCGGAGAACTGCTGTGAGCCCATCGACCGACCCTCGCGATGCGGAAGAACGCGCGCTGGCGCAGGCGTTGCGTGAGCAGACACAGCAGGAAGAAACGCCGGATGTGAGCGAGGCGCTGCAGAAGCGCATTGCCGCTGAATCGCGCGATAGTGGCGTGGGCTATGTGGTGATGCAGGTGGTGTTGTTGGGGGCGTTGGTGGCGGCGGCTGTCTGGTATTTCTGGCACTGAGGCACCCTCCGGGCGGTGGGCCGCTCCAGTCGCTGTTGGTAGATGCCGACCTTGGTCGGCGTCTGGGCGTGTGTGCCAACCAAGGTTGGCAGCTACCAGAACGGTTGACCCCTGCGACAAAGTGAAGCAGCGCGTCACCCGGTCGCATCCCACCTTAACGAAATCCTCCTAAAGTGGTCCGGTATCCCACCGGTCACAGGCAGGAGGCGTCCCTTGGACGCGTTGTTGTTGTCCCGGATCCAGTTCGGATTCGTCATCAGTTTCCACGTGCTGTTCCCCGCCTTCACCATCGGTACGGCCAGCTGGCTGGCCTTCATCGAATGGCGGTGGCTGCGCACGAAGTTGCCCGTGTGGCGCGAGCTGTATTTCTTCTGGCAGAAGATCTTCGCCGTGTCGTTCGGCATGGGCGTAGTCAGCGGCATCGTCATGGCCTTCCAGTTCGGCACCAACTGGCCACGATTGAGCGAGGTGGCCGGTACGGTCATCGGTCCGTTGCTGACCTATGAGGTGCTGACCGCGTTCTTCCTGGAAGCCAGCTTCCTCGGCGTGATGATGTTCGGCTGGGGCCGGGTCTCGCCGCGCCTGCATTTCCTGTCCACCTGCATGGTGGCGCTGGGCACGCTGTTCTCCACGTTCTGGATCCTGTCGTCCAACAGCTGGCTGCATACACCGGCCGGCTACGAGATGGTCAACGGCATCGTGCATCCGGTGGACTGGTGGCAGGTGGTGTTCAACCCCTCGTTCCCCTATCGCCTGGCCCACATGGCGCTGGGCTCGTTCATCACCACCTGTTTCGTGATCGGTGGCGTCGGCGCGTGGTACCTGCGCAAGGGCACACATGTCGAGGCCGGACGGCGCATGCTGATCGCGGCGGTGGCGTTCGCGGCGCTGACGGTGCCGGTACAGATCTTCGTCGGCGACATGCATGGCCTGAACACGCTCAAGCATCAGCCGATGAAGATCGCGGCGATGGAAGCGCACTGGCATGAAACCCAGGAAGGCGAGGGCGTGCCGCTGGTGGTGTTCGCGCTGCCGAACGAGAAGGAAGAGCGCAACGACTTCGAAGTGGCGATTCCGAAGCTGGGCAGCGTGATCCTCACCCACAGCCTGGACGGCACCTTCGATCCGCTCACCTCGGTGCCGGCCAGCGAACGGCCGCCGGTGACGCCGGTGTTCTTCGCCTTCCGCATCATGGTTGGGCTGGGCACGCTGATGCTGCTGCTGGCCTGGGTGTCGGCTTTCCAGCTGTGGCGCAGGAAGCTGCTGGATTCGCCGTGGCTGCTGCGCGGCTGGAACTGGATGCTGCCGAGCGGCTTCATCGCGCTGCTGTCGGGCTGGTTCGTCACCGAAATGGGGCGCCAGCCGTGGGTGGTCTATGGCGTTCTGCGCACCGCTGATGCGGTCGGCCCACAGAGCGCGTGGATGACCGCGCTGTCGCTGGGTGTCTACGTGGTCGGCTACGCATTCGTATTTGGTTGGGGCATCTGGTACCTGGTGAAGATCCTGCGCCATGGGCCGCAGCCGTATGCCGAGGGGCCATCGCTGGACCACGGCAGCCATACCCCGGCACGTCCGTTGTCGGCCGCCGACGAACCGCTGGAGGAGCGCTGACATGGACCTGATGACCTGGCTGCCGGTGGCGTGGTTCGCGGTGATCGGCTTCGGCGTGCTGATGTACGTGGTGCTGGACGGCTTCGTGCTCGGCATCGGCATCCTTGCCCCGTTCGCCGAGGACGAGGAACAGCTGGACCTGATGATGAACACCGCCGCGCCGATCTGGGACGGCAACGAGACCTGGCTGGTGCTCGGTGGCGCTGGCCTGCTGGCGGCCTTCCCCAAGGCCTATGCGGTGCTGCTGTCGGCGCTGTACCTGCCGGTGCTGCTGCTGGTGGTGGCGCTGGTGTTCCGCGGCGTGGCCTTCGAGTTCCGCTTCAAGGCGCATCGATCGCGCCGGTTGTGGAGCGTGGCGTTCGGCCTCGGTTCGCTGCTGGCCACGTTTGCCCAGGGCGTGATCCTTGGCACCCTGGTGCAGGGCATCCCGCTGGTGGACGGTGTCTATCAGGGCGGGCCGTTTGCCTGGTTCAGCCCGTTCGCGATGCTGACCGGTGCCGCGCTGGTGGCCGGCTATGCGCTGCTGGGCAGCACCTGGCTGATCCTGAAGACCGAAGGTCGCGTGCAGGCGCTGGCGCGGCAGATGACCCGGCCACTGGTCGTGGCGGTGATCGCGGCGATGGGCCTGGTCAGCAGTTGGCTGCCGTTCCTCGATTCGCGCCTGATGGCGCGCTGGTTCAGCGACGGCAACTTCTGGTGGCTGTCGCCGGTGCCGCTGCTGACCCTGGCGGTAGCCGCCGCGCTGTGGCGCAGTGCCACCCACCCGCGCCGCGACCTGCCGCCATTCCTGCTCAGCCTGGCCCTGTTCGTGCTCGGCTTCCTCGGCCTGGTGCTGGGCATGTGGCCCTATCTGCTGCCACCGTCGATGACCTTGTGGCAGGCCGCCGCGCCGGCGTCGTCACTGGGCTTCACGCTGGTCGGGCTGGTCATATTGCTGCCGGTCATCCTCGGCTATACGGCGTGGTCCTACCGGGTATTCCGTGGCAAGGTGCACGCAGACACCGGTTACCACTGATCGATTGAAGACGGGGCCTGCCGGTGCCGGGCCCCGTGTTGGGGAATGTGAAACCTGCACACCCTGCGCGGGACGTGCTAGCGTGCGCTCCTTTCCGGCGGCCAGGGGGGCAGCCGGCGACGTCCTGGACGGACGCACGGCTGCAGGAACGGGGGGCCGCCGCGCGTCGCCGTAATGGCTCGTGCCTATCGTTCTCCCGTTGAAGCACCATCGCTAAATGATCGAATTCTCCATCGTCGACTGGGCTGCCTGGGCGCCCGGCCTGAGTGAGCGTAGCCAGTGGCTGGGCTGGGCCGATGCGCCGTACCTGCCGCACGGCGCGGACACGCCGGCGCTGGCCGAGGTGCCGGCGATGCAGCGCCGCCGCATCGAGCGGCTGGGCCGGATGGCGATCCAGGCCGCGTGCTGGTGCGAGGACGGGCAGGGCGCCGACAGTGACGTGCCGCTGGTGTTCGCCAGCCGCCACGGCGACGTGGCCCGTTCGATGGACCTGCTGGGCGCGCTGGTCGGCGACCAGCCGTTGTCGCCGACCGGATTCGGCCTGTCCGTGCACAACGCGATTGCCGCGCTGTATTCCATCGCCCGCGGCCACCGCGGCAACTACCTGGCGCTGGCGGCGGGCCAGGCCACGGTGGAGACGGCTTGCCTGGAGGCCGTCGGCCTGCTGGCCGACGGTGCCCGCGAGGTGCGGGTGGTGGTCTATGAGTCGCCACTTCCGGAAATTTACGCGACGTTCGCCGACGAACCCGACCCGTTCTTTGCCTGGTGCTGGCGCCTGACCGCCCCGGCAGAGGGCCGGCCGACGCTGTCGCTGCAGTGGCAGCCGGCCGACGCCCAGGCCAGCACTGCGCCCGGCCTGCTGCCGCACGCGCTGGACCTGCACCGTTTCCTGCTGTCCGGCGCGCCGGCGCTGGAGCACGTGGCCCAGGGCCAGCGCTGGCGCTGGGGGCGCCGTGGCTGAGGCGCTGCGCCGCCTCGATCATGCCTGGCGGGTGTTCGGCACCGGCCTGAGCTTTGTCGCATTTGGCCTGGGCGGCCTGCTGCTGG
This sequence comes from Stenotrophomonas sp. TWI1409, assembly GCF_039673015.1. Lineage (NCBI taxonomy): Bacteria > Pseudomonadati > Pseudomonadota > Gammaproteobacteria > Lysobacterales > Lysobacteraceae > Stenotrophomonas > Stenotrophomonas sp. TWI1409. The sequence goes on along the minus strand of NZ_JBDJKU010000021.1, from coordinate 32,253 downwards.
GCGTGCTGGTGATGCCGGTGCTGCTGCTGATGCGCGACCCGGTGGTCCGCCGCCGCCGGGCCCGCCGCGTGGTCCAGGCCGCCTTCGCCAGCCATCTGCGGCTGATGCGCGGGCTGGGGGTGATGACCTACGAGATCGAGGGCGGCGAACGCCTGCAGCGCGACGGCCTGCTGGTACTGGCCAATCACCCGACCCTGATCGACGTGGTCTGCCTGATCTCGCTGCTGCCCAACGCCGACTGCGTGGTCAAGCGGGCCGTGGCCTGCAACCCGTTCATGCGCGGCCCGGTACGGGCCGCCGGCTACATCTCCAATGACGATGGCGCCGGCCTGGTCGATGACTGCGTGGCCGCGGTGCATGCCGGCGGCACCCTGGTGATCTTCCCGGAGGGCACCCGCAGCGTGCCCGGGCAGCCGCCGCGGCTGCAGCGTGGGGCCGCCAACATCGCCGTCCGCGGCCGGCTGGACATCACCCCGGTGCGGATCACCTGCAGCCCGCCAACGCTGACCAAGGGGCAGAAGTGGTATCGTGTCCCCTCACGTCGCTTTCACGTTCGGCTGCAGATCGGCGAAGATATCCCGATCGCGCCATTTCTGGCCGAAGACGACTCGCCAAGGGGGGATGCCTTGGCAGCCCGTCGCGTCACCGAGCACCTTTCTCGTTATTTCGACCTGTCTGGAGATCCGAACCGTGCAAGCACTTGAGCACGAGATCAAGGAATTGATCATTTCCTCCCTTTCGCTGGAGGACATCACGCCGGAGGACATCGATCCGACCGCCCCACTGTTCGTCGAGGGCCTCGGCCTGGATTCGATCGACGCGCTGGAGCTGGGCCTGGCGCTGCAGAAGAAGTACGGTGTGAGCCTCTCGGCCGATTCGGAAGAAACCCGTCGCCATTTCTCCAGCGTGCGCGCGCTCGGCGAGTTCGTCGCCGCCCGCCAGTCGTAACGGTGCCAGGACCTGCCATGACCAAGAATGAACTGTTCGAACGCATCGTCAGCATCCTGACCGACAGCTTCGAGATCGAAACCGCCCGGATCACCCCCGAGGCCCGCCTGTACGACGACCTGGACATCGACAGCATCGACGCGGTCGACCTGATCGTTCAGCTGAAGCCGTTGCTCGGCCGCAACCTGCAGCCGGAAGCGTTCAAGGCTGTGCGTACCGTGCAGGACATCGTCGATGTGGTGCACAGGCTGCTGCCGGACCAGGCAGCCGCCTGACCGCAGCGTCGGCGGCTCCACCATGGCACGCGCACGCACGGTCGTGGTGGCTGCGATCTCGCTGGCCTACCCGGTGCTGGTGTACCTGGCGATGGGCCGCTTCGAGCCACGCTGGCTGTCGCTGCTGCTGTTCACCCTGGCCCTGCTGCGCGCGCTGAGTACGCGCCAGCCGCTGTGGTGGGCTGCGGCCGCCGGCACCGGCCTGCTGGCGGTGCTGGCCACTGTGCTCAACCAGGCCCTGCCGCTGAAGCTGTACCCGGCGCTGGTCAACGCAGTGATGCTGGCGGTATTCGGCACCAGCCTGCGTTTCGGCCCGCCGCTGGTGGAACGCCTGGCACGGCTGCAGGAACCGGACCTGCCCCCGTTCGCGGTGGCCTATACCCGCCGCGTCACCCAGGTGTGGTGCGGCTTCTTCGTTCTCAACGGCAGCCTGGCCCTGCTGACCGCGCTGTACGCGTCGGACCGGGTCTGGATGCTCTACAACGGATTGTTGGCGTACGTGATGATGGGCGTGTTGTTCGCAGGTGAGTGGCTGGTGCGGCGGCGGGTGAAGGCGGCGCACGCGCATGGCTGAGTGGATTGCCCTGGACCGGTTGCTGCTGGAGGCGCGGCCGCATCGAAGTGTTGGCGTCTGCGATGGCGAGGTGATCGACCACGCCCGCTTCCGCCAGCGCGTACTGGCCTGGCGCGCCGCGTTTGCGGCGGCCGCAGGCCGTGACTGGGCCCTGTATTTCGATGATGCGGTGGCCTTTGCCGCTGCGTTGTTCGGTGCCTGGCATGCCGGCAAGCGGGTGTTCCTGGCTGCCGACAACCTGCCGGCCACGCTGCAGGCGCTGCAGCCGCAGGTGAGTGGTTTCGCAGGCGACGTGTCCGCCGATTATCGTCCGCTGGCGGCGCTGGACGCCGCACCGGACGAGGGTCTTCAGGCGCTGGACGAGCGCGCCTGCGAGCTGTGCGTGTTCACCTCCGGCAGCACCGGACAGCCCAGTGCGATCAACAAGCGCATGGACCAGCTGACGCGCGAGGTGGACGCACTGCAGGCTGCGTTCGGCACGCAGCTGGAAGGCGTGCAGGTGCATGGCACGGTGTCGCACCAGCACATCTATGGCCTGCTGTTCCGCGTGCTGTGGCCGCTGGCTGCCGGCCGCCTGATCCATCCACGCCGGTTCTTCCACGAAGATCTGGTGGGTGCGCTGGCCGGTACCGATACGGTGCTGGTCGCGACCCCGGCCCACCTCAAGCGCCTGCCCGAGCAGCTCGACTGGGCCAGCCTGCATGGCCGCCTGCGCGCGGTATTCTCCTCTGGCGGCCCGCTGCCGGAAGAAGCCGCACGCCAGGTGCGGCAGTGGCTCGGCGTGGCACCGACCGAGGTCTATGGCAGCAGCGAGACCGGCGGCATCGCCTGGCGCCGCTGGGACACCGACCTGCCGCCGTGGCAGCCGCTGCCCGGCGTGCAGTGGCGCATCGAGGAGGGCTGCCTGGCGGTGGCCTCCGCACATCTGGAAACCCCGGATTGGTGGCGTACCCAGGACCGCGTTGAAGCGTTGGCCGATGGCCGCTTCCGCCTGCTGGGCCGCGCCGACCGCATCGTCAAGATTGAAGAGCGCCGCGTTTCGCTGGATGCACTGGAACGTGCGTTGCGCGAAGACGCCGAAGTGGATGACGTGCGCGTGCTGGTGCTGCCCGGGCAGCGCGAGCAGCTGGCCGCGGTGGTGGTACCGGCCGACCCGACGCTGCTGGAGGGCGGTGAGGCCGCGCGCCGCGCGCTGGGCCAGCGCCTTGGCACACGCCTGGCACAGGCTCATGACGCGGTCACCCGGCCGCGCCGCTGGCGGCTGGTGCCGGCGCTGCCGATCAACGCACAGGGCAAAGTCACCCAGGCGGCACTGGCAGCGCTGTTCCAGCCGCTGATGCCGGTGCCGGTCTGGGATCACCGCGATGCGGCCAGCGCCACGCTGCGGATGACCCTGGACCCGGCGCTGCGGCCGTTCCAGGGCCACTTCCCGCAGGCGGCGATCCTGCCCGGCGTGGCGCAGCTGGACTGGGCGGTGCGGTTTGGCCGCCAGGTGTTCGCCATGCCGGCAGTGTTCCTGCGCATGGATGCGGTGAAGTTCCAGCACGTGGCCCGCCCGGGCGATGAGCTGACCCTGCAGCTGGACTGGGATGCCGCACGCAACGTGATGGCCTTCCGTTACACCTCCAGCCACGGTGTGCATGCCAGCGGCAAAGTGGTCTTCGCCGATGCGGACTGATCCGGCCGTTGCCGGTGCCGCGTTCGCGCCACTGGTGGTGATTCCCGTCTACGACCACGAGCACGCCATCGCGGCGGTGGTCGACGGCGTGCAGGCCGCCGGCCTGCCATGCCTGCTGATCGACGATGGCTCGCATGAGGCGTGCGCGGCAGCATTGCGTTCGCTGGCACAGCGCCAGGGCGTCGACCTGCTGCGCCTGGACGTCAACCAGGGCAAGGGCGGGGCGATGCTGGCCGGTTTCGCCGAAGCCGGCGCGCGAGGCTACAGCCACGTGCTGCAGATCGATGCCGACGGCCAGCACGATACCCGCGATCTGCCACGCTTCATCGAAGCGGCGCGCGCCCATCCCGAGGCGGTGATCTGTGGCATTCCGGCCTACGACGCCAGCGTTCCCAAGGCGCGCCTGTATGGCCGCTACGCGACCCACATCTGGGTCTGGATCAACACGCTGTCGCTGCATCTGCGCGACACCATGTGCGGCTTCCGCGTGTATCCGCTGCCGCCGGTGCTGCGCCTGATCGGTGAAGAAACCATCGGCCGGCGCATGGATTTCGATACCGAAGTGATGGTGCGCCTGTACTGGCGGCACCTGCCGGTCGAGCACCTGGCCACGCGCGTGACCTATCCATCCGATGGCGTCTCGCACTTCGATGTGTGGCGCGACAACGTGCGCATCAGCCGCATGCACACCCGCTTGTTCTTCGGCATGCTCTGGCGCGCACCGCGCCTGCTGTGGCGCCGCCTGCGGGGGCAGCGCTGAGATGGCGGCCGCACAGGGTGCCCCGCACTGGGCCGACATCGGCGAATCCACCTCGGTGGCCGGCGTGCTGTTCCTGTGCTGGGTGCACCGCTGGTTCGGGCGCTGGCCGTTCCGCCTGTGCGTGTGGCCGGTGGTGGCCTGCCATTGGCTGGGCAACCGCGTCGGCCGCCAGGCCTCGATGCAGTACCTGCAGCGGCTGCAGGCATACAGCGGCGTGCTCGGCCGCACGCCGACCCGGGGTGACAGCCTGCGCCACTTCTTCGCCTTCGCCGATACGATGCTGGACAAGATCCTCGGCCTGGGCGGGCGCTATCCGGCCGAACGCATCCACCTGCATCGCGACCTGGTGCTGGAGAAGATCGCGCGCCGCGAAGGCGGGCTGATCCTCACCGCGCACATCGGCTGCCTGGAGCTGTGCCAGGTACTGGCCGAACAGGTGCCGGGGTTCCGCATCACCGTGCTGGTGCACACCGCGCATGCGCAGCGCTTCAACCGCCTGCTGCAGCGGCTGGACCCGCTGGCGGCGGTGGAGCTGGTGCAGGTAACCGAAATGGGCCCGGCCACGGCAGTGATGCTGGCAGAGCGCGTGGCGGCCGGTGGCTTCGTCGCCATCGTCGGCGACCGCACGCCGGTGCAGGGCGGCCGCAGCGTCACCGCCGATTTCCTTGGCCACCGCGCGCCGTTCCCGATCGGTGCCTACGTGCTCGCCGCCGCGCTGGGCTGCCCGGTCTACACGATGGCCTGCCTGCACCAGGGCGAGGGTTATCGCGTGGCGTTTGAACAGTTCGCCGAACGCATCGTGCTGCCGCGTGGCTCGCGCGATGCCGCACTGGCCGAACAGGCACAGCGCTTCGCGCGCTGGCTGGAACTCCAGGTCATCCAGTCCCCGTTGGACTGGTTCAACTTCTTCCCCTTCTGGGATCAGGCTCCGCATGACGACTGACGCCGTACCCGTGTGCCGCTTTGGCGATGCACCGTTGACCATTGAAGACGTGGTTGCTCTGGCCCAGCGCCAGTGCGAGGCCGCACTGAGCGACGCGCCGGCGTTCCGCGCGCATATCCAGCGCGGTGCCGACTTCCTCGACCGCCTGCTGCGCGAGGACGGCGTGATCTACGGCGTGACCACCGGCTACGGCGACTCGTGCACGGTGAACATCCCGCCGGCGCTGGTGGCTGAGCTGCCGCACCACCTGTACACCTACCACGGCTGTGGCCTGGGCCGTTACCTGGACCCGGTCGAGACCCGCGCGGTGCTGGCTGCGCGCCTGGCGTCGCTGGTGCGTGGCATGTCCGGTGTCAGTGTGCCGCTGCTGGAAGGCCTGGCCACACTGCTGCAGCACGACGTGCTGCCGATGATTCCGGCCGAGGGCTCGGTGGGTGCCAGCGGTGACCTGACCCCGCTGTCGTACGTGGCCGCGGTGCTGTGCGGCGAGCGCGAGGTGCTGCACGACGGCCGCGTGCAGCCGGCGGCGGATGTGTTGGCGAAGATCGGCATGACCCCGTTGAAGCTGCGGCCGAAGGAAGGCCTGGCGATCATGAACGGTACCGCCGTGATGACCGGCCTGGCCTGCCTGGCCTGGCAGCGCGCCGATTACCTGGCGCGCATGGCCACGCGGCTGACTGCGTTCAACGTGCTGGCCAGCGACGGCAACGCGCATCACTTCGACGAAACCCTGTTCGCCGCCAAGCCACACCCGGGCCAGGGCCGCATCGCCGCGCGCCTGCGCAGCGACCTGCACAGCGAGCGTCCGCCGCGCAATGAACAGCGCCTGCAGGACCGCTACTCGCTGCGCTGCGCGCCGCATGTGATCGGCGTGCTGGAAGACAGCCTGCCGTTCCTGCGCCAGCTGATCGAAACCGAGCTGAACAGCGCCAACGACAACCCGCTGATCGACGCCGATGGCGAGCGCATCCTGCACGGCGGCCACTTCTATGGCGGCCACATCGCGCTGGCGATGGACACCCTGAAGAACACCGTGGCCAACCTTGCCGATCTGCTCGACCGGCAGCTGGCGCTGGTGGTTGATGCCCGCTACAACCACGGCCTGCCGGCCAACCTGTCGGCGGCCACCGGCCCGCGCGCGGCCATCAACCATGGCCTGAAGGCGCTGCAGATCAGCGTTTCGGCGTGGACCGCCGAAACGCTGAAGCAGACCATGCCGGCCAGCGTGTTCTCGCGCTCCACCGAATGCCACAACCAGGACAAGGTCAGCATGGGCACCATTGCCGCGCGCGATTGCCTGCGCGTGATCGAGCTGACTGAACAGGTGGTGGCCGCGATGCTGGTCGCTGCCCGCCAGGGCCTGGCGCTGCGCGAACGGGTTGGCATGAACGCGCAGCTGCATGGCAGTCTGGCCGACATGTACGCCGACCTGGGGCAGCGCATCGCCCTGGTTGAAGAAGACCGCGCGCTGGATCGCGAACTGCGGGAACTGCTGGTGGAGATCCGCGCGCAACGTTGGGAGCTGTATGCCGGTGAATGAGGCAATCGAACTGGTCGGCGAGATTTCGCTGACCCCCGCCTTCCATGACTGCGATCCGATGAACGTGGTCTGGCATGGCAACTACTTCAAGTACTTCGAGATCGCGCGCTGCGCGCTGCTCGGGCGCTACGACTACGACTACCCGCAGATGCTCGAATCGGGCTACCTGTGGCCGGTGGTCGATGCGCGGGTGAAGTACGTGCGTCCGTTGCTGTTCAACCAGGCCCTGCGCGTGATCGCGCGCATCGTGGAATGGGAGAACCGGCTGAAGATCGAGTACGAAATTCTCGATGCGCAGAGCGGCCAGGTGCTGACCCGTGCGATGACCATCCAGGTTGCGGTGGACGCGACCAGCAAGGAAATGCTGTACCAGTGCCCGCCGGTACTGTGGGAACGCCTGGGAGTGCCTGCGCCATGAACCGAGCGAACCGTTTCGCCCGTGCGCTGCTGTGCGCGCTGCTGCTGGCCGCACCGCTGGTGCAGGCGGCCGACCCCGCCATCGATGCGATCACCCAGGCGGTGGCGCGGCCGGACGTGCTGCGCGGCCAGTTCAGCCAGGAAAAGCAGGTCAGCGGCTTCAAGAATCCGCTGCGCTCGCAGGGCCGGTTCGTGGTCGCGCGCCAGCACGGTGTGATCTGGACCACGCTCAAGCCGTTCCCCTCCGAGGTGGTGGTCACCGCCGACCGCATCCTCAGCCGCCAGCGCGATGGCAGCACCCGCGTCGAACTCGATGCACGGCAGCAACCGGCGATGCGTTCGGTGAACGCGATCATGTTCGCGCTGATGAGTGGCGACGTGCAGGCGCTGTCCAGCCAGTTCAACGTGGCGGCCAGCCGTGAAGGACAAGGCTGGCGGCTGCGCCTGACGCCGAAGTCGGCGATGCTGGCCAAGGCTTTCGAATCGCTGACCCTGCAGGGCGACCGCTACGTGCGCCAGGTCGAGATCGTGGAGGCCAACAAAGACCGCACGCAGATCCAGTTCAGCGCGTTGAGCGAGACGCCGGCCACGCTCAATGCCGACGAGGCCCGCCGCTTTGAGTGAGGCCGCGGCATCGAACGCACCGGACCGGTTGCGGCGCTGGTGGCACTGGCTGGGCATCGCCTGGCTGCTGGTGCTGGTGGTACTGGGCGCGCAGCAGTGGCACCTGTGGAGCCAGCAATCGCGGATCGACACCGACATCCTCGCCCTGCTGCCGCAGGACGCACACGACCGCCTGTTGAGCGACGTCACCCGGCGCATCGCCGACGGCAGCTCGCGGCAGGTCGTGGTGCTGCTCGGCAGCAAGGACAGCGCCGCCGCCAAGCGTGCGCAGGCGGCTTTTGCCGCGGCCATGGCCAAGGACGCCGATCACGCCCTGCTGGTACCCAGCGGCTCGATCGAAGGCTGGTTCGATGAGGCGCGCGCGTTCTACGCGCCGTACCGTGACCGCCTGCTGACCCCGGCCCAGCGCGAGCAGCTGCAGGGCAGCGAGCCGGGCGCGCTGGCAGAACAAGCGTTGGCTGCGCTGTACGGCCCGATGGGCGCGCCGCGCCTGACCGACTGGCGGCAGGACCCGTTGTCGCTGTGGCCGCAATGGTGGCAGCAGCAGGCGCAGGGTTCGGGACTGCGGCTGGGCGATGACGGCCTGCTCGAAGCCGAGGACAAGCATTGGGCCGCGCTGCAGTTCGACACGCCGGGTTCGGCGTTCCAGCTCGACGGCGAACGCCATCTCGATGGCCTGCTGGAACGTGCCGGGCAGGCAGCAAAAGCGGCCGCTCCGGATCTGGAGATCCTGCATGCCGGCGTGCCACTGCACGCCGAAGCGGCCGCGGTGCAGGCCAACCAGGAGATCAACACCATCGGTTGGGGGTCGCTGGCGGCGGTGCTGCTGCTGGTGTGGCTGGCATTCCGCTCGCTGCGGCCGATCCTGCTGGTCGCCGCCTCACTGCTGATCGGCTGTGGCGTGGCGCTGGCAGTGACCGTGCTGGTGTTCGGCAAGGTGCACGTGCTGACCCTGGTGTTCGGTGCATCGCTGGTGGGCGTGGCCGAGGATTACGGCATCCACTGGTTCGCTTCGCGCCAGGCCGAGCCGGCCGATCGTCGCTGGAAGCTGCTGCGGCACCTGTTGCCGGGCCTGTGGCTGGCGTTGCTGACCAGCGCACTGGCCTACCTGGCCCTGGGCCTGGCCCCGTTCCCGGGCCTGCGCCAGATGGCGCTGTTCTCGGTGGTCGGCCTGGCTGCCGCCTTCCTCACGGTGATCTTCTGGTTCCCGTGGCTGGATGGTGGCGAGATCCGCCAGACCCGCTTCTCGCAGTGGCTGGGCAACACGCTGGAGCGTTTCCCGCGCCTGCATGGCCGCCGCGCGGTGACGATGTTCGTGGTGATCACGCTGGCACTGTCTGCCATCGGCATCGCGCGCCTGCAGAGCAACGACGACCTACGCAGCCTGCAGTCGTCGCCGCCGGCATTGATGGCGCAGCAGATCCGCCTGAGCCAGCTGCTGGGCATGCCCAGCCCGGCGCAGTTCTACCTGGTGCAGGGTGCCGATGCCGCGCAGCTGCTGCAGCGCGAAGAAGCGCTGACCGAACGCCTGCGTGTATTGGCCAACGACAAGCGCATTGGTGGCTATCGCGCGATCAGCGATTGGCTGCCGTCGCCGTCGCGGCAGCAGGCCGATGCCGCGCTGACCGCGAGGGTGGAACCCGGCGTGCTGTCGGCCGTGTCCGAGGCCGTCGGCGAGCCGCTGCAGCGACCGCAGTTCGCGGCCGCACCACTCAGCGCCGAAGCCTTCCTGGCCTCGCCGGCCTCGCAGCCGTTCCGTCACCTGTGGGTGGGTGAGGTCGGTGGACAGATGATCAGCGTGGTGATGGTCGATGACCTGTCGCGCGCCGATGCGCTGGCCACCCTGCAGGGTGCGGCCGAAGGCCTGCCGGGCGTGCGCTGGGTGGACCGTACTGCCGACTTCTCCACGCTGCTGGGCCACTACCGCAAGCTGATGGGTGGGCTGCTGCTGGTCGGCATCGCGCTGGTGTTCGGCGCGCTGTGGCTGCGCTACCGCCGCCAGGCCTGGCGCGTGTTCGCACCGACCCTGATTGCCGGTGCCTTGACCCTGGGCCTGCTGGGTCTGTTCGGCCAGCCGCTGCAGCTGTTCAACGTGCTGGCACTGATGCTGCTGCTGGGCATGGGCATCGACTACGGCATCTTCCTGATCGAGCACCGTGGCGATGCCAGCGCCTGGCTGGCAGTGTGCGTGGGCGCGGCCAGCACCTGGCTGTCGTTCGGCCTGCTGGGCCTGTCGCAGACCCCGGCGCTGCGCGCGTTCGGCCTGACCCTGCTGTTCGGCATCGGCCTGGTCTGGTTGATCTCGCCGCTGTTCCGGCCGCCGCCACATGACCTGCCGCCAGCTTGAACCTGTCTTCCGACTTCCTTCTTTCCACCTGATCGAGCAACAAGGACGCACCGATGAATACTGCTGTGGATGCTGTCGAACGTACTGAAATCCTGATCATCGGCGCGGGCCCGGCCGGCTCGGTGGCCGCGGCGATGCTGCGCCAGCAGGGCCGCCAGGTGCTGATGCTGGAGCGCCAGCAGTTCCCGCGCTTCTCGATCGGTGAAAGCCTGCTGCCGCAGAGCATGGAGTACATCGAAGCGGCAGGCCTGCTGCAGGACGTGGTCGAAGCGGGCTTCCAGCACAAGAACGGCGCCGCCTTCGTGCATGGCGAGGCGCGCACCGCGTTCGACTTCAGGAAGAAGTTCTCGCCAGGTTGGGGCACCACCTACCAGGTGCAGCGCGCCGACTTCGACAACGTGCTGGCGCGCGGCGCCGAACGCATGGGCACCACGCTGCGCTTCGGCGATGAAGTGCTTGCGGTCGAGCCGGGCGAGCAGCCGGCGGTGACCGTGCGCCGCCCGGACGGCAGCGAGTACCGCATCGAGGCCGATTTCATCCTCGATGCATCCGGTTTCGCGCGCCTGCTGCCGCGCCTGCTGCAGCTGGAATCGCCGTCCAACTTCCCGGTGCGCGGGGCGATCTTCTGCCACGTGCGCGACAACATTCCGGCCGAAGCGGACTTCGACCGCAACAAGATCCTGATCACCACCCATCCCGAGCACATCGACGTCTGGTACTGGACGATCCCGTTCTCCAACGGCTGCTGCTCGCTGGGCGTGGTCGCCGAGCCGTCGTTCTTCGAGCGCTACGAGGGCGACGACCTGCAGAAGCTGCAGGCCATCGTTGGCGAGGACCCCAACCTGACCCGGCTGCTGGCCAACGCCGAATGGGCGGTGCTGCCGGTGCGTCGCATCACCGGTTACTCGGCCAATGTCAGCTCGTTGTGGGGCCCGGGCTACGCCCTGCTGGGCAATGCCGGCGAGTTCCTTGACCCGGTGTTCTCCTCCGGCGTCACCATCGCCTTCAAGTCCGCGCAGCTGGCCAGCGAATGCCTGGCGCGCCGCTATGCCGGCGAAACCGTCGACTGGGAAGCTGAATTCTCGATCCCGCTGCGTGCCGGCGTGAAGACCTTCCGCCGCTTCGTTGAAAGCTGGTACGAGGGCGGCTTCCAGAAGATCATCTACCACCCGCAGCAGCAGCCCGAAGTACGCGACATGATCAGTTCCATCCTGGCCGGCTACGCCTGGGACACCAACAACCCGTATGTGGCCGACGAAAGCGGCCGCCGCATGCGCGTGCTGGAGCAGCTGTGCAGCGCCTGATCGCCCGTACCGCGGCCGTGCTGCTGTGCCTGCTGCTGGCCGCCTGTGCCGGCCGCATGCCCAAGCCATTGGTGGAACTGCCGCCGCTGCGCCTGTCGCCGGCCAGCCTGCCGGCGCCGCTGGCATTGCAGCAGCAGCTGCATTTCCGGTTCGGTACGCATGAGCGCGACCTGGATGCTCTGCTGGAAGCCGATGCGCAGCAGGTGCAGCTGGCGGTGCAGGCGATGGGCCAGACCGGCGTGCGCCTGCAGTGGGACGGCCAGCAGCTGACCCAGCAGCGCGCGCCGTGGCTGCCGCCGCAGGTACGTGCCGAGCGTGTGCTGGATGACCTGCAGTTCGCGCTGTGGCCGACCGCGGCCATTGCCGCCGCGTTGCCGGCAGGTTGGCAGGTCAGCGATGACGGCCGGCAGCGCAGCCTGTCGCGCGACGGCACGGTGTGGCTGCAGCTGCAGCGCCTGGACGATGGCAGCGTGCAGTTGGACAACCGCGCCGAAGGCTATGCGCTGCGCATCGAATCGATCGACATGGCCGGGCAGGACCGATGAGTGCACCGATCTACCTGAACGACCTGGGCGTGGTCTGCGCGCTCGGCGATGGCCGCGCCGCGGTCGCGTCGGCGATGTTCGCCGATGTGCCGGGCGGGCTCAGCGACAACGACAGCCTGCTGCCGGGGCGCACCCTGGCGCTGGGAGAGGTGCGCACGCCACTGCCGGCGCTGGAGGACCTGCCGGTGGCCCTGCGCGGGCGCAACAACGCCCTGCTGGACGTGGCACTGGCGCAGATCGCACCAGCGGTGGCCGCCGCGATCGCCCGCCATGGTGCCGAGCGTGTGGCGGTGGTGCTGGGCACCAGCACCTCGGGCATTGGTGAATCCGAGCAGGCCCTGCGCACCCACGCCGAACAGGGCCAGTGGCCGCAGGGCTTCGATTACGCCCAGCAGGAAATGGGCACCGCCGCGCAGTTCGTGCGCCAGCGCAGTGGTGCACAGGGGCCGGCATGGACCCTGTCCACCGCCTGCTCGTCCAGCGCCAAGGCGCTGATGTCGGCCGCCCGGATGCTGCGCGCCGGCATCGTCGATGCGGTGATTGCCGGCGGTGCCGATTCGCTGTGCCGCTTCACCGTGGCCGGCTTCAGCGCGTTGGAATCGGTGTCGGCACTGCGCTGCAATCCGTTCTCGCAGCACCGCTCCGGCATCAACATCGGCGAGGGCGCCGCGCTGTTCCTGCTTACCCGCGAGCCGGGTCCGGTGTGCCTGGCCGGGTGGGGCGAATCGGCCGATGCCCATCACATGTCCGCCCCCGATCCGCAGGGGATGGGGGCCATCGACGCCCTGCAGCAGGCGCTGCTGCGCGCCGGCTGGGGCGCCGACGAAGTGGATTACGTGAACCTGCATGGCACCGCCACCGGGCACAACGATGCGATGGAAAGCCTGGCGGTCTCGCAGGTGCTGGGCAATGGCGTGCCGGCCAGTTCGACCAAGCCGCTGACCGGCCATACGCTGGGTGCCTCGGGCGCGATCGAGGCGGCGCTGTGCTGGATCCTGCTGGCCGAGAACCCGCAGCAGCAGCTGCCACCGCACTGGTGGGACGGCGTGGCCGACCCCGCACTGCCGGTGCTGCCGCTGGTCGCGCCGGGCTCCTGCCTGGCGCAGGCGCCGCGGCGGGTGCTGAGCAATTCGTTCGCCTTCGGCGGCAGCAATGCCGTGCTGGCACTGGAGCGTCGATGAATACGCTGTACGCGATCGAGGACGTGGTGCCGCACCGCCAGGACATGTGCCTGCTGGAGTGCATCACACAGTGGGACCAGGACGCCATCGAGGCCGAGCTGGTGGTGCCCGAGGCCGGCCTGTTCGTCGAGGATGGCCAGGTGCCGGCATGGGTCGGCATCGAATACATGGCGCAGGCCATCGCGGCCTGGGCCGGCTGCCGCGCGCGTGCGGCCGGCAAGCTGCCGCAGCTGGGCTTCCTGCTCGGCAGCCGCCGCTACAGCAGCGCGCGCAGCAGCTTCCCCAGCGGATCGCGGCTGCGCGTACAGGCGCGCTGCGAGCTGTTGGGTGACAATGGATTGGGGATGTTCGCCTGCCGCATCCTGGCGGGCGAGGACGAATGGGCGACAGCCAACGTGTCGGTGTTCGAACCGGCCGACGCGATGGCCTATCTGGAGAGTGGACAGGCATGACAGGGAATCGAAGCGTGCTGGTGACCGGCGCCAGCCGGGGCATCGGCCGGGCCATCGCGCTGCGCATCGCGCGCGATGGCTTCGACGTGGTGGTGCATTGCCGCAGCCGCCTGGAAGAGGCACAGGCCGTGATGGCCGAGATCCAGGCCTTGGGCCAGCAGGCCCGCGTGCTGGCGTTCGACGTAGCCGACCGCGAGGCCGCACGCGCCGCGCTGGAGGCCGATGTCGAAGCGCACGGCGCGTACTACGGCGTGGTCTGCAATGCCGGCATCGCCCGTGATGGCGCCTTCCCGGCGCTGTCGGCGGAGGATTGGGACCAGGTCATCCACACCAACCTGGATGGCTTCTACAACGTGCTGCATCCGCTGATCATGCCGATGGTGCGGCGGCGCAAGCCGGGCCGCATCGTCACCCTGTCGTCGGTGTCCGGGCTGGCCGGCAACCGCGGCCAGGTCAACTACAGTGCCGCCAAGGCCGGCATCATCGGTGCCACCAAGGCGCTGGCGCTGGAACTGGCCAGCCGCCAGATCACCGTCAACTGCGTGGCCCCGGGCCTGATCGAGACCGAAATGCTCAACGATGAAGTGATCGAACACGCGCTCAAGCTGATTCCCGCCGGCCGCGTCGGTCGTCCCGACGAAGTGGCGGCCACGGTGGCGTTCCTGCTGTCCGAGCCGGCCGGCTACATCACCCGCCAGGTGATCTCGGTGAACGGAGGCATGCTCTGATGGCCGCCGATCGTCGCGTGGTGGTCACCGGTGCGGCCACCATCAGTCCGCTCGGCCACGACTGGCCGACCATCGAAGCGCACCTGCGCAGCTGCCGCAATGCCGTGCGCACGATGCCCGAATGGGATGTCTATGCCGGCCTGAACACCAAGCTGGCCGCGCCGGCGCAGGACTTCGAGCTGCCGCCGAACTACAACCGCAAGACCACCCGCTCGATGGGCAAGGTCGCGATCATGTCGGTGCGCGCCACCGAGGTGGCACTGCGCGAGGCTGGCCTGCACGAGCACCCGGTGCTGCGCAGTGGCCGTACCGGCGTGGCCTACGGTTCGTCCTCGGGCAGCCACGAGGCCACCGGTGAATTCGGCCGCATGCTCAACGAGTTCACCACCGACGGCATCAGTGCCACCACCTACCTGAAGATGATGAGCCACACCGCGCCGGTCAACATCGGTGTGTTCTTTGGTTTGTCCGGGCGCGTCTACACCACCTCCAGTGCCTGCACCTCGGGCAGCCAGGGCGTGGGCGCGGCCTACGAAGCGATCCGCAGCGGCAAGCAGACGGTGATGGTGGCTGGCGGTGCCGAGCAGCTCGATGCCACTGCCGCGGCAGTGTTCGACACCCTGTTCGCCACCAGCGTGCGCAATGATGCGCCGCAGACCACGCCGCGCCCGTTCGATGCCGGCCGCGATGGCCTGGTGCTGGGCGAGGGTGCCTGTACGCTGATCCTGGAAGACCTGGAGCACGCGCAGGCACGTGGCGCCACCATCCTTGCCGAGGTGGTCGGCTACGGCACCAACAGCGATGGCCAACACGTCACCCAGCCCAGTGCCGACACCATGGCCCAGGCCATGCGCCTGGCGCTGGAGGATGCCGGGCTGGACGCGGCGCAGATCGACTACGTCAACGCCCACGGCACCGCCACCGACCACGGTGACATCGCCGAGACCCAGGCCACCGCGCAGGTGTTCGGCAGCCGCATGCCGATCAGCTCGCTGAAGAGCTACGTCGGCCACATGCTGGGCGCCTGTGGTGCGTTCGAGGCCTGGATGAGCATCGAGATGATGCGCGCCGGCTGGTTCGCGCCCACCCTGAACCTGGTCGAGGTCGATCCACGCTGCGGCCAGCTCGACTTCATCACCGGGCAGGGCCGTGAACTGCAGGCCGAGTACGTGATGAGCAACAACTTCGCCTTCGGTGGCATCAACACCTCGCTGGTGTTCCGCCGCTGGCGCGAGTGATCCACCGCCCCACCGCCGCTGTTCCCGCAACCTACCCGCACCCTCGACAAGGAGATGTTCCGATGCGCCGCACTCTCATGATCGCCACCGCCACCACGCTGCTGGCCCTGGCCTCCACCGCTTCTGCCCGCGATACCCGCGTGGAGCAGTCCCTGCAGGAACTGGTCAATTCGCAGGCTGCCAAGGACGCCGGCATCGACGGCAGCGTCCGCTTCTACCTGGCCGGCCAGCCGGTCAGCGTGCAGCAGCGCCTGGGCGAAGACGTGACCAACAAGAAGACCAACGCCGCCAACAAGAGCGATGCCGAGGCCTGCCGCTGGGTCGCGCTGTCGGCGCTGCGCGCGCTGCAGGACGGTGCCAAGTCGCGCGGCGCCAACGCCGTGGTCGACATCGTCAGCTACTACAAGAAGAACGAGTTCAAGAGCAGCACCAACTACGAATGCTATGCCGGTGCGATCCTCGCCGGTGTCGCGCTGAAGGGCACCTACGCCAAGGTCAAGTAAGCGCCCGTGTGGCGGCGGCGTTGGCTGAACGCCGTCGCCACATTGCTGAATCCCGCCGGGGAAACGCCGCCGATCACGCCGCCATCGTCGGCTGACGGCTTTCCCCGGTGTCGGCTTTCCGACACAATCATGGCTCTTCCCGGGTTATCGTCCCGCGGACATGCACGCCTACGTCTATAAAAGCCAACTCAAGCCGGACACCTACGTCTACGTTCCCCGTCGCGATGATTTCAGCGCGCTGCCTGCGCCGCTGCTCACCTCGCTGGGTGCGCTCACCTTCGTCCTGGACGTGGCCCTGGATGCCCAGCGCCGCCTGGCCCAGGCCGATCCGGAAAAGGTCCGCAGCGAAATGAGCGAGCGCGGGTTCTACCTGCAGGTGCCGCCATCGGTGGCCAGCCTGATGCCGCGCCACTATGACTGACACGTCCCGTCCGCGCGCCCTGTCGATCGCCTTCGCCGTCGGTGCCGTGCTGGCGCTGGGCGCCGCTGTGGGCGGCGTTCCAGGCGCCATCCTTGCGGCACTGGCGCAGCCGGCGTTCGCGCTGGGTGTGTCGTGGTGGCGTCGCAGCCGAGCGCTGCTGCCGCTGAAGATCGTCGCGCGCCAGGACCTGCCGGCGCTGCTGGCGTTGTGGACGGCGGCGCCGCTGTTGCTGGCGCTGCTGCTGGCCTGGCCGCTGGCGGCGCTGCGTGACAGCGGCAGCCTGGCCGCGGTGCTGGGCCTGAGCGTGCTGGTCAGTGCCGGCCTGCTGGCGGCCTGGCGCACCTGGCCGCTGTGGAACGATGTCGAACGCCTGGACGGCAATCTCGCCCAGCATTGGCAGGCGCTGGCCGGACGCGATCTGACCGCCTGGCGCGGTCTCGGTGTCGCCGCGCTGGTGATCGCGCTGGCCGCGCTGGTGGTGCTGCCGGCCTGGCCGGGCCTGTTGCCGGAAGGCGCGCGCTGGCCCGCCGCGCTGGCGGTGGTGCTGCTGTCTCCCGTGCTGCACCTGCTGCTGCAGCGGGTGGCGCCGGCACCCTTGGTGTCGCTGCGCGCGAGCCCGTTGGCCAGCGCCGGCAACGAGCACGAACCGATGTTCGCAGCTGCGGCCGAAACCGCGCCGCTGGAGGCGATGGCGCCGCAGGAGCTGACCCCGGCCCTGTATGAAGCCGCCCGCCATGGCCGCATCGACCGGGGCCTGCAGTTGCTGCAGGCCGGTGCCGATCCGTATGCGCTGCCGGACCCGAACTGGCGCGACCAGCGCAGCCTGGCGGTGCTGGCGGCGGTGCTGCCGGACCTGCGCCTGCTGCGCGAACTGATCGCCCGCGGCGTCGATGTGAATGCGCCGCACCGGGGCATGACCCCGCTGCTGGCCGCCACCCGCGACAGCTGGCACGGCCGCCCCGAAGCGGTGATGACCCTGCTCGCCAACGGTGCCGATTCGCGTGCCATCGACAGCGATGGCAACACCCCGCTGCACCATGCGGCGCGCAGTTCCGACCCGGGCGTGGCCGCGCTGCTGCGCGATGCCGCCGCCGAAGTCGACGCGCTGAACAACGAGGGCTGGTCGCCGCTGGCCGTGGCCTGCCAGGTCGGCAACTGGCGCCTGGCCCGCTTCCTGCTCGAACGCGGTGCGCGCAGCGAACCGGCCGAAGGCACCCCGGTGTTGCTGGCCGCGGCCGCCACCGAAGACGACGATCCGGCCGGCGTGCAGCTGCTGCTCAAGCACAAGGCGCGGGCTGACGCGCGTGATCGCCAGCGCCGCAGCGCGCTGCATGAGGCCGCACTGGCTGGCCACGTCGAGATCATCGGCGTGCTGCTGGGTGCCGGTGCCAATCTGGAAGCGCGCGATGCGCTGGGCCGTACGCCGTGGCTGGAAGCGGCCCGTGCCGGCCGCGCTGCCGTGGTCGAGCATCTGCTGCCGCACAAGCCGGATCTGGTTGCGGTGGACGGCGAAGGCCGCAATGCGGTGCAGCTGGCGGCGATGGCCGAGGATGTCTCGCCATTGCTGATCAAGCGCCTGGTCGAGCTGGGCATCGCCGCCGATGCCACCGATCCGGTTGGCCGCCGTGCGGTGGACTACGCCGCCGAAGCCGGTCGCTGGGCGATTGTGGCCCTGCTGGACCCGTCCTATCCGTTGCCGGCCGCCGTCAGTGATGGCCTGGCCGAGCGCGGCGAAGCCGCCAGCGCCAGTGGCCTGCTGCCGGACCGTCCGCCGCTGACCCTGCTGCGCGAAGCGCTGGGCTTCGGCAACACCGATGGCATGGCCGCGCTGGCCAAGCTGTGCCAGCCGGAAGAACTGGGTGGCCTGCTGCTCGATCCGGAACTGGCACTGGAGCCGCGTGCGGTCGATTGGCTGCTGGGCCACGGCGCCGATCCCTACGTGCGTGACGCCTGCTCCGACACGCCGATGTTCGCGCTGCTGTCGCGCGGCATCGATGCGGTGCCGGCGCTGCAGGTCATGCTGCAGCGCGGCCTGTCGCCGGCCGGACGCGGTGGCCTGGCGCGCTTCCTTGCCGCCTGCGCACAGCACGATCAGGCGGCCCGTGGCCTGGAGCAGCTGGCGCTGGAACTGCTGGAACGTGGTGCCGATCCGTTCGCGGCCTCGCCGGCGGGTGACCCGCCGTTGTCGCTGGCAGTGCGCCTGGGCTGGCTGCGCCTGCAGCAGGCCCTGCTCAAGGCCGGTGTCGATCGTGAAGCGCGTGACAGCCATGGCATGACCGCATTGCATCTGGCCACCGCATTGGCCCGCGAAGGCGCGCTGAAGCTGCTGGTGCAGCACGGTGCCTCGCCGGAAGCACGTGCCGCCGATGGGCAGACGCCGCTGGGCGTGGCGCTGTCGATCGGTCGCCGTGACCTGGCCGACTGGCTCGACTGGCGGGTGTGGCCGTTGCCGCGCCGCACCCTGCGCGAGGCCGATCTGCCGGCCGCTGCGATGGCCGGTGACGTCGATGCGGTGCGCCGCCTGATCGATCTGGGATTTGCCGTCGACGCAGTCGACGCACAGGGCTGCACCGCGCTGCTGCGTGCGGCCGGTGGTGGCCATCTGGCAGTAACCGACCTGCTGCTGGCACGCGGCGCCGATCCGCAGCACGCCGCTGCCAGTGGCGCGACGCCGCTGTCGGCGGCGGTCAGCATGCGCCAGGTGGACATCGTTTCGGCCCTGCTCGACGCCGGTGCCAAGCTGGAACACCGCCTGCCGGGCGGCGTGACCGTGCTGATGCTGGCCTCGGCGCTGGGCCTGCCGGACATCGTCGCGCGCCTGCTCACCGCCGGTGCCGACGTGCATGCCGGTGACGCGCAGCAGCTGGGCCCGCTGCACTGTGCCGCGCTGTACGGTTTCAGTGCCCGCGACCGCTCGCGCCTGCTGGCCCTGCTCGACACCCTGCTGCTGGCCGGTGCCGAACCGGACCAGGCCGCTGCCGGTTCGGTCACGCCGCTGCTGCTGCTGCTGGGTGCGCGTGCCGAGCCGGGTACCGCCTGCGACGAGCAGGTGGTGATGGCGGCGGTGGAACGCCTGCTGGATGAGGACGTGAGCCTGGACGTGCGTGATCCGCGCGGTTTCGGCCCGCTGCACCTGGCCGCGCTGCATGGTCTGCCGCTGCTGGTGCAGCGCCTGCTGCGCGCCGGTGCCGATCCGGAAGTGCGCGACAGCCTCAACCGCAGCCCGCGCGAGATCGCGGTGATGCGGGGCTTCATCGACGTGGCCGGCGAGTTCGAGCCGCGCGTGCCGGGCGTCTCGTCGATGGCGCGGTTCCTGCGCGACAACGGCTGATCGGGACCCAGTAGATCCACGCCATGCGTGGATGATCGTGTCCGGAAGCCAAAGCACCCACGCCTGGCGTGGATCTACTGCCGGAATCCGCAGTGGGTAGTGCCGGCCGCGGGCCGGCAACCTCATGATGCTGCGGATGTCACGGGAATGCCGGCCAGCGGCCGGCACTACCGCTGCACGGTTCAACGTTTCTCGAAGCGCTCCTCGAAGAACTCATCCAGCGCCTTCCATGCGCGCTTCGCCGCGCGCTCGTTGTACTGGCAGCCCGGCGGGCTGTTGGCATCGCGCTCGGCAAAGCAGTGCACCGCGCCGCTGTAGTTGGTGAATTCCCAATCGACCTTGGCCGCGTTCATTTCTTTCTGGAAGCTGCCGATGTCCTCGGCGGTCACGCTGGTGTCGTCGGCGCCATTGAGCACCAGCACCGACGGGTGGCTGCCACCAGCCTGTGCCGGCAGCGGCGAACCCAGCCCGCCGTGCAGGCTGACCACCCCTGCCAGCGGCGCACCGGCACGGGCCAGCTCCAGCACCGTGGTGCCACCGAAACAGAAGCCCACCGCACCGATCCGGCTGGCATCGAGCGGCGCCTTGCCGGCCTGGGCCTTGAGCACGTTCACCGCCTCCAGCGCACGCGCACGCAGCAGCGGCCGGTCGTTGCGGAGCTTGGTCGCCACCGGCCCGGCCTCGGCATCGGTCTTCGGCCGCACGCTCTTGCCGTACACATCGGCCACCAGCACCACATAGTCATCGCCAGCCAGCTGCTTGGCCTTCTCCACCGCCGACTCGTTCACGCCTTTCCAGTTCGGCACCATCACCAGCCCGGGGCGCTTATCGTTGTCGCCGTCGTCATAGACCAGCACGCCACTGAAGGTCGTACCCTGGTGCTTCCACTCCACCGGCTGCGTCTTCATCGCCGCCCACGCCGGCATCGCCGCCAGCCCCAGAACCACCGCCACACCGCATCGCCAACGATTCATGCGCCTGCTCCGCAAGAAAAAGGGGACGGAGGGGATTAAGCCGTATTCGCCCCTCCCGCGTCGCATTCTGCATTGGCGACGTGACGCAGGTGTGGTTGGATACGACTTAATCCCCTCCGTCCCCTTTTTTCGCATGAATCTTGTTGATCGCTTCCTGTCTGGCCTGATCCCCCGCCTGCCTGCCGAGGATGCCCCGCAGTGGGCCCACGTGCAGGGCGCCAGCGGCGAAGACCTGCAGCGCCTGCGTGCGCAGTGGCCGCAGGTGCCGGACAGCCTGCTGGAACTGTTGTCCCGCGTGGATGGCACCCACTTCCGTGAGTACCCCGGCGGCGAGGTCTGCGTGCTGGTGCTCGGCTCGGACGTGGAGGACGGCGGCTATCCCTACTACCTGCGTTCGGTCGCGCAGATCTTCGAGGACCAGCAACAGTGGGACGACAGCATCCGTTCCATCTACGAAGAGTGGCTGGATGACGAGCCGGAGATCCTGGGTGAGGGCATCGACGCCGATCTGCCGATGAACCGCCGCCTGTGCTTCTCGCACTGCATGAACAACGGCGGCACCTCGATGCTGTACCTGGATTTTGATCCCGCGCCGGGCGGCGCGGTCGGCCAGGTGGTGCGCTACCTGCACGATCCGGACAGCTATGCGGTGATCGCGCCCAGCTTCGATGCGTACCTGCAGCAGCTGATCGAAGGCGGCTACGCGTTCATCGACGAGGAGCAGTAGATCCACGCCATGCGTGGATGAATTTCTCCGGAGGTTGCCGGCCAGCGGCCGGCACTACCTTCAAGCGATACCCAGCCCGGGAATCGCGCTGATGCTCTCCGGGTCAAACCCAGCCAGCTCAGCGAAATGACGGCCACGCGCCACGTAATCCCGGTAGGCACCAAAGCTCGGCGCGCCAGGCGACAGCAATACCACCCCGCCCTCAGAACCCAGCGCAGAACGCGCCAAAGCGATTGCCTCCGGCAGATCGCCGGCGGCGTGCAGACCGAAGCGACCGGCATCGGCCAGCGGCTGCAGCATCGCGTGGATGCGCGGGCCGTTGCTGCCCATCGTCACGATCTCCACCGGCGGCACGTCGTGCGCCATGTGCTGCATGAAATCGGTCCAGTCCAGGCCACGGTCATGCCCGCCCACCAGCAACGCGATGCGCTGGCCGGCGAAGCACTCCAGCGCGGCCAGGCTGGCATGCGGCGTGGTGCTGATCGAATCGTTGACGTAGGTCAGGCCATCGGCCGCGCCGATGCGCTGCAGGCGATTCGGCAGCGGACGGAAATCCTGCACCGCCGGTGCCAGCGCCACGGCGTCCAGCCCCAGCGCTTCCAGCGCCGCCAGTACCGCACACAGGTTGCCGCGGTTGTGGCGACCCGGCAGCGGCGTGTTGCGGGTATCGAACACGGCCTGCTCGCCGCGATGCACGATGTCACCGCGCATGTGCCAGCCCTGCGGCTGGTTGAACCAGACCACTTCGCTATCGGGCAGCGACAGCGCAGCCAGATGCGGATCGGCGGCATTGAGCACGGCGATGCGCGGTGCGGCTTCAGTCACCAGCCGCAGCTTGTCCTCGATGTAACGCTGCTCGCTGCCGTGCCAATCCAGGTGCTCCGGGAACAGGTTCAGCACCACCGCTACCTGCGGATGGGCGCCACTGCGCGCCACTTCGCCGGTCTGGTAGCTGGACAGTTCCACCGCCCAGTACTCGGGCGCGGGCTGCGGATCCAGCACTTCCAGTAGCGGCAGGCCGATGTTGCCGACCAGGCCGGTGCGGTGGCCGGCGGCACGCAGCAGGTGCGCGACCAGCGCGGTGGTGGTGCTCTTGCCCTTGGTGCCGGTCACGCACACGGTGTCGTGCACGATGCCATCGGCACCCGCATGCTCGGCAAACCACAGCGCGGTGCCACCGATGAAGGTGGTGCCCTGCCCCGCCGCCGCCAGCGCGACCGGCTGGTAGGGGCTGATCCCGGGCGACTTGATCACCACGTCGAACGCGGCCAGCGCTTCAGCAGAAGGCTCGCCACGCACATCCAGCGCGCCCCGCGTTTCTGCGCGTGCGGCCTCGACTTCTGCCGCCGGGCAGAACAGGCTCAGCGGCAGCGTGGGCAGGCGCTCACGCAGCACCGCAAACGCGGCGCGGCCCTCACGGCCCCAGCCCCACAGCGCAACGCGCTTTCCTTCAAGCTTCGAAATCTTCACGCACCCGTTCCCACAGCGCAGCCGGAACGCGGTGCTCGCCCTGCAGCTGCAGCAGCGGTGCCAGTTCCAGTTCGGCGGCATCCAGCTGCGGCTGGATCTCATTGCAGAAGCGCTTCACCAGCACGTCTTCCTTCCACTCCGGGCGCTGCGCCAGGGTCGCCATCGCCGCACGCGATTCGCGGCCTTCGCCCACGCACTCGAACGGCTTGTGGTCCTGGAATTCCAGCAGTGCATCGAAGCCACCGGCCTGCTCGGCATCGTCCAGCAGGTTGCGGCCAAAGATGCGCACCAGGCGCGTCTTGGGCATGAACGGGGCCAGCGCCAGGAACACGAAATGGCACTTCGGGCAGACACCGCACCAGCGGTTCACCGGGCGCTCGCCGAGGATGTGGAAGTTACGGTTGCAGCTGGAGAAATGCGCGTCGTAGAAATCGGTCTTGGCGAACTGGCGGGCCACTGCCAGCTCCGACATCGGGCGCAGCAGCGAGTAGTACTGCAGGTCCGCCGCTACGTGCGTCTGCACATGGCTGCCGAACGCCTGCTCGAATGCCCAGCCCTTGGACCACTGGTGGTTCACTTCGCCGGTGCCCGGAATCTGGCTGCCGTAGCTGGCCGAACGTTCGTTGGAGAACACCACCTGGTCCACGCCCTGCAGCAGCGCGGCCAGCACCATGATCGCCGAGTTCACCGCAGTGACCGGGATATGCCCGTTCCACGCACCCTGGCGGTTCAGCTCGAACAGTTCCGGCGCCAGCGCGCGGCCCAGGTTCAGCGTCGGCAGGCCGGTGCGTTCAGCGCAGGCACGGATCAGCTGCGAGCCACCGATCCAGGTCACCGTCTCGTCCACGCCGGCACGGCGCAGCGCTTCGATGCTGACCAGCGAATCCTTGCCGCCACCGATCGCCACCAGCGCGTGCGGCTGCAGGCCCAGCACCGGCGCCTGCACTGCCTCGCCTTGCACCGGCAGGCGGAAGCGCCCGCGCAGGTTCAGGCCGTTGCGGTAGGCAAATTCACCCAGGCCATTGAGGTAGACCGTCTCCACCAGCGCAGCGGTATCGGCATCGATGGCGTAGCTGTCGATGCTGACCGTCTCCGGCACGCCCGCCTTGTAGTAGCTGACACCGGCGATCAGGTGCAGCAGCTGCAGCGCGCGCTGCACAGCGGCGGTACGCGCTTCGTCCAGCATGAACGGGGCGCCCGGCACGGTGATGGTTTCCACCATCTCCGGGCCGTCATCAAAGGCGTAGACCAGCTTGGCCACGCCGGTGTCCGCGGCGAATTCGCAGCGGACGAAGCGGAAGCGGGAAACCTGGTGTTTGTCGAAAGCAGTCATGGTGTATCCGGTCAGGCACGGGCCCGCGCGATGGCGCGGGGCGTGTCGGTGGGCGGGTGCAGGGCGCGCGCGGTGGTCATTCGATCACGTCTTCGCGCGGCAGCATCCGCTGGTTGTAGGTGTTGGCCATCGAATAGCCGTAGGCGCCGGCATCGGCGATCAGCATCACGTCGTCCGGTGCGGTCGACACCGGCAGCTTGCGGCGCTTGCCGAACACATCGCTGGATTCGCAG
This sequence comes from Stenotrophomonas sp. TWI1409, assembly GCF_039673015.1. NCBI lineage: Bacteria > Pseudomonadati > Pseudomonadota > Gammaproteobacteria > Lysobacterales > Lysobacteraceae > Stenotrophomonas > Stenotrophomonas sp. TWI1409. The sequence goes on along the minus strand of NZ_JBDJKU010000021.1, from coordinate 7,707 downwards.
ATCGGCCCGACCACGTCGAATGCCGCTTCGGCATAACCGCCCTGGCGGCTGAGGTTCTCGATGTCGTGCCAGGCGTCGTACAGGGCCGGGCGCATCAGTGCGTTCATGCCGGCATCCAGGCCAACACGGCGCACGCCGTCCTTCTCCACCACCTGGGTGACATGGGTCAGCAGCACGCCGGACTCGGCCACCAGGTAGCGGCCCGGCTCGATCGCCAGGCGGAATGCCGGATGCAGCGCCTTGACCTCGGCCAGACCCTCGGCCCAGGCGTCCAGGTCGAACGGCTCGTCTTCGTCGCTGTACGGAATCGGCAGGCCACCGCCGATATCGATGGTGTGTACGCTGCCGATGCGACGGGCGAAACCGGCCAGCTCATCGCACATCAGGCGCCAGTGCTGCGCGGTTTCCACGCCACTGCCGAGGTGCGCGTGCAGGCCGACCACGCGGCTGCCCAGATCGGTGGCCGCGCGCACGAACTCATCGACGCGGGCGATCGGCAGGCCGAACTTGGAGTCCTTGCCGCCGGTACGGACCTTGGCATGGTGGCCTTCGCCACGGCCCAGATCGACGCGCAGCCACAGCTCACGGTTGCGGAACAGGTCCGGCCAGCGCTGCAGCGCTTCGACGTTGTCGACGGTAACGGTCACGCCCAGCGCGAACGCGGCTTCGTACTCGCTGCGCGGGCAGAAGCTGGGGGTGAACAGCACACGCTTGGGCGACAGTTCCGGCAGGTGCTGGAACACGTGCTTCAGTTCGCCGTGCGATACACACTCAAGGCCGAAGCCCTCGGCTTCCAGCAGCTGCAGGATGGCCGGGTGGCTGTTGGCCTTGATCGCGTAGTAGCGCTGGTCGATCGGCTTGATCGCGGCCAGCGCGCGGGCACGGGCGCGCACGGTCGGCAGGTGGTAGACATAGCGCGGCGTACCGGCGTCGGCCAGCTGCAGCAGGTGCGCCCGCTGGCCCCGCCACCACGGCGTGCCACGCGGGCGCACGGTGCCGGCGATCTCGCGCCAGCGTGGGCCGAACACTTCGGTCTCTTCCACCGGCATCGCACCGCTGTCGATCAGCTCGGCGTGCAGGATCGGCAGCAGGCCATCGGCATCGGCTTCGTCGATGACGAAGGTCAGGTTCAGGTCGTTGGACGACTGCGAGATCATGTGCACGCGCTCGCGGCCGAAGGTGGCCCACACGTCCGACAGCTTGTGCAGCAGCGAGCGCATGCCGCGACCAACCAGGGTGATCGCCGCGCACGGCACGATCACCTTCACCTTGCAGATCTGCGACAGGTCGGCCGACAGCGCGGCCAGCACATCGGTGTTGACCAGGTTCTCGGACGGATCCAGCGATACGGTGACGTTGGTTTCGGCCGAACCGATCAGGTCCACCGACAGGCCATGCTTCTTGAACAGGTTGAACACATCGGCCAGGAAGCCGACCTGCTGCCACATGCCGATGCCTTCCATCGACACCAGCACGATGCCGTTGCGGCGGCTGATCGCCTTCACGCCCGGGACCGGTGCAGCGCTGCCATCGATGCTGGTGCCCGGCAGTTCCGGGCGCTCGGTATCGAGGATGGCCATCGGCACGCCGGCATCGCGGCACGGCTTGATCGAGCGCGGGTGCAACACCTTGGCGCCAGTGGTGGCGATTTCCTGCGCCTCGTAATAGTCCAGGCGGGTCAGCAGGCGCGCGTCCGGCACGTCCTTCGGGTTGGCACTGAACATGCCCGGCACATCGGTCCAGATCTCCACGCGGCTGGCACCGAGCAGCGCACCGAAGTACGCCGCCGAGGTATCCGAGCCACCACGGCCGAGGATGGCGGTACCACCATCGGCATGCCGCGAAATGAAGCCCTGAGTGATCAGCAGGCGGGTCGGCTGCGCGCGGAAGCGCTGCATCCACTCCGCATCGGCACGCCACTGGCAGTTCACCGACAGCCGCTGCGACCAGTCGCTCTGGTTCGGCTGCGGCGGCATCGCGTCCAGCCACTGGCGGGCATCCATCCAGCCCATGTCCAGGCCCGAGGCGTGCAGGTAGGCAGCACCCAGGGTGGAGGACAGCAGTTCGCCCTGGCCCAGCACTTCGGCCTGCCACTGCAGCGGCCGGGTGGCCGCGCGCGCGTCGTCGAGCAGCCCCTGCAGCGCCGCCAGGCGCTCGGCCAGCACCTCGCGACCCAGGCCGAGTTCAACCAGGAAGGCCTCGTGGCGTTCGACCAGCGCCGCCACGCGATCACGGCTGTCCGGCGCGCCATCGGCGATCGCGGTCAGTTCGTTGGTGACCCCGGACAGCGCCGAAACCACCACCAGCACGCGCGAGCCGGTCTCTTCCGCACGTTTTTTCGCCAGCTTCCCGATCGTGTCCCAGCGATGACGACGCGACACCGAGGTGCCGCCGAACTTCAGTACGATCCAACGATCGACAAGGGGGGAAGCTGACATGGATTGGCTATGTAGAATGTGGGGAAGCCGCCCTCGGGGGCGGAACCTTTGATTCTAAGCGCAATATCCTCGTAGATGGCCGTCCTCCGTTACCTGCAGCTCGATGTCTTCGCCCCCCGCCCCGGCACCGGCAACCCACTGGGCGCCATCCTGGACGCCGACGAGCTCTCCAGCAGCCAGATGCAGGCCCTGGCCGCCTGGCTGAACCTGTCCGAGACGGTGTTCTTCCTGCGCCCCAGCGCGCCCGGCGCCGATTACCACATCCGCATCTTCACCCCGACCCGCGAGCTGGCATTTGCCGGCCACCCCAGCGTCGGCGCCGCCTGGGCGGCGGTGATCTGCGGCCTGGCGCAACCACGCGACGGTGCCCTGCTGCAGCAATGCGCGGCGGGGTTGCTGCCGGTACGGGTGAGCGGCCCGGCCGAGGCACTGCAGATCCAACTGGCCAGCCCACCGGCGCAGCAACTGGACACAGCGGCGGACGGAGCGCCGGAAACGCTGCTGGCGCTGGCTGCCAGCGGGCACGTACCCGAACTATGGGACAACGGCGCTCGCTGGTGGCTGCTGCCGCTGCGCGACGCCTCCGCCGTACGCAACCTGGTGCCGGACATGGCCGCACTGGCCGACTGGAGCCTCGCCACTGATGCCACCGGCCTGGCCGTGTTCGCCGACGAAGCTGGCACCGACCACACCCGGGTGGTGCGCGCTTTCTGCCCCGCTGATGCGGCCGCCGTACCCGAGGACCCGGTGACCGGCAGCGCCAATGCCCTGATCGGTGCCTGGCTGCGGCAGCGCGATGCCCTGCCGGGCCGCGAGGGCCACTACGTGGCGAGCCAAGGCCGCGAAGTCGGCCGCGACGGCCGCGTGCAGGTGCAGGTCGATGCGCAGGGCACGGTCTGGATCGGCGGCCAGGTGCAGCCGGTCATCGACGGCCACATCCACTGGTAGCGCACGGAAAAAAGGGGACGGAGGGAATTAAGTCGCTTATGGCACATGGGGCAAAAGCGACTTAATTCCCTCCGTCCCCTTTTTGGTGCCCCGCGCTACGCTATGCGGCCTGTTTACTGGAGTGCCGCCTGATGTCCACCCGCCGTTTCCTGCAGCTGGATGTGTTTTCCCCGCGCGCCGGCGCCGGCAATCCGCTGGCCGTGGTGCTCGATGCCGAGGGCCTGGACGACGCCAGCATGCAGGCCATCGCGCGCTGGACGCGCCTGCCCGAAACCACCTTCGTGTTCCCGCCGCAGGTCGCCGGTGCCAGTTACCGGCTGCGCATGTTCAGCCCGCAGAAGGAAGTTCCGTTTGCCGGCCACCCCAGCGTCGGCACCGCGCATGCGGTGCTGCAGGCCGGCCTGGCCGCAGCGGTCGATGGTGTGCTGGTGCAGGACGGCATTGCCGGTGCCCTGCCGCTGCGCGTCAGCGGTGAAGGTGCGCAGCAGCGCATCGCCATCCGCACGCCGCGCGCGCAGCTGGCCGAGACTGCCGAGGCGACCGATCCACGCCTGCAGGCCGCACTGAAGGACTGGCCGCTGGGCACGCTGCCGCCGGCGCGGATGCAGGGCGGACGCAGCTGGTGGGTGGTGCAGGTGGCCGATGAGGCCGCATTGCGCGCATTGCAGCCGGACTGGGATGCGGTGGCCGCACTGGCCGAGTCCACCGACAGCATGGGCGTGTTTGCCTATGCCTTCAGCGATGGCAGCGAGGGCTTCGATCTGGCCGTACGTGCCTTCGTCGGCAATGGACGCCGCTTCGAGGACGCCGCCTCCGGTGCCGCCAATGCGGTGCTGGCCGCATGGCTGGACCTGCGCGATGCGCTGCCCCGTGGTCGCGCACCGTTCGAAGTCAGCCAGGGCCGCGAAGTCGGCCACGACGCGCGCCTGACCCTTTTCGTCGATGAAGACGGGGAAGTCTGGTCCGGTGGCCAGGTGCAGACGGTGATTACCGGCACCCTTGACTGGTGATTGTGATGGGGGGTGGTAGAGCCGAAGGCAGCGGCAGGAGCCGCTGCCAACGTCGGACGCGACGGCCCGGAGGGTGGCGGCCAGGAAGGCCGCCATAACGCTGGCCGGTTGTTACCTGGACCTCGACATCATGCGGTTGCCGGCCAGCGGCCGGCACTACCCTCAGCCCAGCTCGGCTTCCAGGCTGATCGGCACTGCGCTCAGCGCCTTGGATACCGGGCAGTTCTGCTTGGCGTCATCGGCAATCGCACGGAACTGCGTCGCGTCGATGCCCGGCACCACCGCCTTCACCTTCAGCCGGATCTGCGACAGCTGCGGGCCGCCTTCCAATGACAGATCGACCTTGGCTTCGGTATCCAGCGAAGTCGGGGTAAAGCCGGCTTCGCCGAGCTTGGCCGACAGCGCCATGGTGAAACAGCCGGCGTGCGCGGCAGCGATCAGCTCTTCCGGATTGGTGCCCTTTTCGTCGCCGAAGCGGCTGTTGAAGCCGTAGCGGGTCTTGTCCAGCAGCCCACTCTGCGGCGTGCTCAACTGCCCCTTGCCCGACTTCAGATCGCCTTCCCAATGCGCGGTGGCGTGTCGCGAGATTCCCATGTGCTGCTCCTGCGTGACGGTGATGAACGGTCACCCTCGCACGGGAGGCGTTAGCCCTGCGTCGCTCCGCCGCACGCCACAGGTCCGCCGGAAACCGGACAACTGGTCACTTCTTCGCCAGGCCGGCGCGCATTTTTCCCTTGTTTTCAGTGGTTTCGCGCATTCCTCCGATGGGCAGGCGCGGGCCATCGCGCGCGCTGCCACACCCCCTTCCTCCACTGCCGGCCATGTACTGAATCGGCCTGGATATGAAAAAACATGCACTTTCCGCGCTTCGGGCTATTGGCGGCGCCCGAGAGTTGCCCTACATTGCGCTTGCCGACGGGGTTCGGCGCCGACCAAACAACCAACCGTTCACGGAACAGGAAACCATGGCAAAGACCGCTAAGAAGGCTGCCCCGAAGAAGGCAGTGAAGAAAGTCGCGACGAAGGCAGCCGCCAAGCCGGCCGCTCCGAAGCCGATCAAGGAAGTGCTGACCAAGTCCGGCCTGGTTGCACACATCGCTGAAGCCTCCGGCGTCATCGCCAAGGACGTCCGCGCTGTGCTGGCCTCGCTTGAAAGCGCCGTCGCCTCCTCGGTGCACAAGAAGGGCGCTGGCTCCTTCACCCTGCCGGGCCTGCTGAAGATCACCACCGTCAATGTGCCGGCCAAGCCGAAGCGCAAGGGCATCAACCCGTTCACCAAGGAAGAGCAGTGGTTCGCTGCCAAGCCGGCCACCACCAAGCTGAAGGTGCGTCCGCTGAAGAAGCTGAAGGACGCCGCGCTGTAAGCGCGCGCCCCAACGCGGATTCCGACGGGACGGCTCTGGCCGTCCCGTTTTTTTTGTCCCAACCACAGCCCGCAACACAGCGTTGCCGCATCCCCGGGAATGCGCGTACAGGCCCGTCGCCATTGGCTGGGCGTGGTCCGTTGCGGCCCCGGAACGTACCGGGTGGAACACTGCGTGCAGCCCCGGCCATCGCCGCCGGGCACGGCCTTGCCTAAGGTGGGCACATCCTCCACAGCTACGGCGAGCACACCCTCATGGCCAGCCCCTCCACCCGCTACCGGATCTCGGTGACCCCCATCGAAAAGGACGGGTTGCAGTGCACCGGGCGCTGCACCATCGAACTGGAACATCGCGCAAGCCGCGACCTGATGCGCCTGCTGGAAGCGGCGCCGCGCACCGCTGGTATCAGCGGCGACGAGCGCGCGACCCTGGTGATCGCCACCCAGCTGCTGCGCGACATCGTGCAGCGCCACGCCGACACCGAAGGCCATGCCCTGGCCGCCATCGCCGCGCAGGTGCTGCCGGCGCTGGATGCACTGGAACAGCTGCCCTCCTCCCGCTGATCGCGGCACAGCCGATACACTGCCTCCTTCCGTTCGCCTCGGGGAGGAGGCAGACATGCGCAGGTTCCTGATACTGCTCGCACCGCTGGTGCTGCTGGCCTGTTCCCGGCCGACATCGCAATCCGATCCAGCGGATGCCACACCGTCGGCCACGGCCGAGGCGGCTGCCCGCACGAAGTCACAGACCGCCGCAGAAGGCGATGCACCGACCGTGCAGGCCATCGATGTCGATCCCCTGTTTGCCGCCGTCGCGGCCGAGGCCGAGCTGCCGGCGGGAATGCTCAATGCCTATGTCATGGCCCTGCTCAATCGCGATCGCAAGGCCGTCGACGCCGCGTGGACCTTCCCGCCCAGCGATGCACGACGCGCCGACGATGCCGCATTGCGCCAGCTCACGGACGTGCGCAGCCTGCGCCTGACCAGCGAACTACCGATCGCGCGCGACGGTCACCAGCCGCCGCAGCTGCTGGAGGTTCCGGTACAGATCCGCGCAGTGACCCCTGAGGGCACCTTCCGCTTCGGCGGCTGGTACCGGGTGCAACCCCGTGCCGATGGCCGCGCCTGGCAGATCCAGTCGGCGCAACTGCGGCCAACGCTGGACTGAACCGTTGCAGCGGCATGCACGCGCGATTCAGCCGGCACGGCTACTCTTTGATTCGTCCATTCATATCCACCGGTCACCGCCATGCGCCTGCGTTCCCTGATGACCCGCCTTGCCGCCTCCACCGTACTGATCGCCGCTGCGATCGGCGCCCAGGCCGCCCCTTCCATTTCCGGCCGCGAACTGTCGGTCGGCGCCAGCGACGTGCAGCAGTACCTCGATGGCAGCTTCCCGCGCACCCAGGACGCCCTCGGCGGCCTGATCGCGCTGACCATGAGCCATCCACAGCTGAGCCTTCCGGCCGGCGAACGGCTGAACCTGGGCATGGATGTGGCACTGGCCACCGCCGGTGGCAACCCGGCCAAGCTGGGCACGGTGAAGCTCAGCAGTGGACTGCGCTATGACGCGCAGACCCAGGGCTTCCACCTGCAGCAGCCCAGCGTGGATGACTTCACCCCGGCCAACCAGGGCGGTCGCCTCGATTCGCGCACCCGCGGCCTGCTCAATGCCTGGCTGAGCGACTACGCCCAGCGCGAACCGATCTACAAGCTGGACCCGGCCGTGGCCGGCCTGCTCGGCGCCCTGCAGGTGCAGTCGGCGCAGGTGAAGAACGGCAAGCTGGTGGTCACCTTCAACCAGAACCTGGGCAACCTGGTGCCGGCAGGCGTGCTGGGTAAGTAAGGTAGTGGCGGGCGGGGGGCGGCGCGCGGTTTACCAGTGTTGCGGGCCGCGGGCCGGCCCACCCCCGGGGGGGGAGCCCGGTTGGGGGGGGAAGGGGGGCGG